>NZ_JBFUHX010000006.1:0-178483 GCF_056402175.1 Paenisporosarcina sp. P4_B8
GCGACTCCATCACCGTGGAGTCGCTATTTTTATGGATTATGAATATGGATTATGAATATGGAATCTCACCAAGTAAACTTGCTTTTGAAATCTGTTTGATTGATAAAGTGCTTCGTTTGATTGATAAATACTTAGTTTGATTGACAATGTAGCCAGTTTGATTGATAAATCTCCAGTTTGATCGACAAATCCTTTTTCAACGTTCACCGCTGTCTCATCATTAAGTTAAGTTAGTTGAGATACACGAATAAAACCATCTCAATATAATTTCTTTTCAAGAACAGCAAGCTTCCTGAAATTCTTATCATAACTTTGACGTTCGAGGAGATTATTTAGCCAAAACTTCGCTCTCACGTCATCGCCATTTTTGATGAAAGCCTCAATGGCTTGTTTAAAGGGACTACGATATGAAAAAGGCTCGTCGATCACTAGCTCAAATCCTTTATGATAACAACCGGATGCTTTCCGGTAGTTCATCATTTTAGAATGAAGAATCCCTAAATAAATGTAGCCGCTTGATCTTTCTTCGATCGAAAATTGTGGGTGTATGGCTGCTTGTTCCATCGTTGCAATTGCTTTTTCTTTCTGGAATATATGAGAATAGGCATTGGCTTTATAGACATAGTCTTCATAAGATTTTAATGGTTTTAGCAATGCAATCAAAAACAATAGATTCACCTCGTTTTCAGCTTTTTGATTTAAGTTTACCCATAAATGGATAGTAAAAGCCTTCCGCGAAATCGGAAGGCTTTCGATAATCATCCAGTAAATACTTGATCATACGGATAACGATAATTGACTTTTTTCGGCTTCATTAATAAGAAGAACAATGTGAGTGAGCCGATTCGACCAACAAACATGACCACACATAATAATACTTCGCCTAAGTCGCTCAGTTGCCCAGTAATTCCCATCGATAATCCGACTGTTCCAAAGGCTGAAACGACTTCAAATGCGAGCGGAAGAAATGGGATTTTTTCTGATACGGTTAACAAGAAGATAAAGGCCATCACGAACAATGTACTGATTGTTGTAATTGCCAATGAACGAATTACCGTATCGATACGTATGGAGCGACCGAACAATTCCGGTTCGCCCCGTTGGCGGAAGAACGCAACTGTAGCAAGAATAACAACCATAAAAGTGGTTAGTTTGATGCCTGATGCCGTTGATGCACTCCCTGCACCAATAAACATGAGCATCATGGTTAGCAAAATCGTAGGATCTTCCAAGTCACCATAATTCACGGTATTGAATCCTGCCGTACGAGGAGTAACTCCTTGGAAATAGGATGTCATAATTTTCTCGTAAAAAGTCATGTTTCCTAAAGAGGCAGGGTTTCCGTATTCTAACAGGAAAAACGTGACGGACGCTAACACGTTGATGCTGATTGTACCGATAATCATCATTTTCGTGTGAAGAGACCATTCTCTGAATGATTTTTTCTGGTGAATGTCAACAATGACAGTAAAACCAAGTCCACCTATAATAAATAAGCTGGATAACACTAAATTCACGATGGGATCACCCGAGAACCCAATCAAGTTATCCGGGAATAAAGCAAACCCCGCATTATTAAAAGCGGAAATAACATGGAATACACTTAAGTAAAGTGCTTCTGAAAAACCGAATCTGGGAGTCCAATGGAGGGTCATGATGACAATCGCAATGGACTGAACCGTTAAAACGAATGTCAAAATCAACTTCACTAGTTTGACGATACCCCCGACAGATTGTTGATTGAAGGACTCTTGCAAATAGATACGGTTTTGAAGGCCGATTTTCTTTCCAAGTAAAATGAGTAATGCTACGGCAAATGTCATCAAGCCGATTCCCCCGCATTGGATGAGGAACATAAGTACTCCTTCACCAAACCAAGTCAAAGTTGAGGCAGGGTCAAAAACGCTGAGTCCCGTTACGGTTGTCGCAGACGTCGCAACAAACAAAGCATCCGTCCACGAAATAGGTGTGTTCGTGGCAAAAGGAAGCTTTAAACAAAGCGTACCTAGCAGAATTAAAAACAAGAAACTTCCCGCGATTAACAGGGGCGGAGTCAATAAAAATTTTTTCTTATTCCTTGGACGCATAATCGCACTTCCTAATTGGTGAGTATGAAAATATTAACTAACTTTATGCTTCTTTAAATAGACTGTCAACTAAAAATTTGATTGATTAGATGAAACTGCGTAAACTGAAGGGAAAGGAGGAGATACACTCATGAAAACAGAACAACAATACTTTGATGAAGCCATTTCTTTGAATGAATATATGGAGAAAATGGAGTCCCATAAAGACAACAGCTTTCATATTTATGAACAATTCCATGTCCCTCAAGACGATGAATTCATTTCCTTATTAAAAGATAAATCGCCACGCATTTTAGGTATTACTGAAGATTGGTGCGGGGATGCTATGATGAATAATCCGGTTTTGCGTCGTGTTGCTGAAGCTGCAGATATCGAGGTCCGAGTAGTTTACCGAGATCAAACTTTGGACTTAATGGACCGTTATTTAACAAACGGTGGCCGATCAATCCCAATTTACTTATTGTTGAATCAAGATGGAAAAGTCATCGCGAAATGGGGTCCTCGTGCACCGAAACTGCAAGAATATGTGATGGAACTTCGTAAAGAAATGCCCGCATCAGATGACCCAACGTTCAAAGACAAGAAAGAGGATTTTATTGAGAAAGTCACAGCTCAGTACATATCTACACCTGAATACTGGTTGTGGGTTTACGAGGACATCCGTAAGGAATTTACAGCAGCACTGCAAAAACAGTCATAATTGTTCTACTGAGTGCATTCGTATATAATAAAGAAATCAAGCCGAGGCATATGTCCGGCTTCTTTTCGTGGACTATTCCTGCTGAACTGCTTCGCAGGGAACTTTTCAGGTCGCTCAGGAGTCCTAGCTATTAGAAAAAAATGTAAAGCAGGAAGAAGGAAATGTGTATGAAACGTGCACGCATTATTTACAATCCAACATCTGGCCGTGAGTTATTCAAAAAACACTTGCCTGAGGTTTTAGAAAAATTAGAGAAGGCTGGTTACGAAACATCGTGTCACGCAACGACGTGTGAAGGTGACGCTGTTGGAGCCGCTAATTATGCAGTCGAGCGAGGATTTGACCTGGTGATTGCAGCTGGTGGGGACGGCACGTTAAATGAAGTAGTGGCCGGAATCAGTAAATTTGAAAAGCGCCCGAAAGTTGGCCTAATCCCAATGGGAACGACTAATGACTTTGCGCGCGCACTTCGAATTCCTCGAGATATTGATAAGGCAGTGAACATTATTTTGGCGAATGATACAATTCCCGTTGATGTTGGCGTTGTCAATGATCGCTATTTTATTAATATCGCGGGCGGCGGGAAAATAACTGAGTTAACGTATGACGTACCGAGTAAGTTGAAAACTGTACTTGGTCAACTCGCATATTATTTAAAAGGAATTGAAATGCTGCCGTCTATTCGCGCTTCCCAAGTAAGGATAGAATACGATGGGGAAGTGTTTGATGACGAAGCGATGATGTTTCTTGTGGGCCTGACAAATTCAGTAGGTGGATTTGAAAAACTTGCTCCCGACTCGAGCGTCAATGATGGCCTATTTACGTTACTCATTTTGAGAAAGTGTAACATTGCCGAGTTTATTCGATTGGCAACCCTTGCAATACGTGGTGAGCATTTGGAAGATCCTCATGTTGTTTATAAAAAAGCCAAACATATCACTGTATCAGCAGACGATCATGTCCAACTAAATTTAGACGGTGAATACGGTGGGAATGCACCAGCGGTATTTGAAAATTTATATCGTCATATTGAAGTGTTTGTTCCTATCAACGACATTCGTGAACAAGACCGTCCATAATTAAATTAATTTGTAGAGCATTTCCTGGAAGACCAGGAAATGCTCTTTGTTCTTTTTATAGTAACTTGTAAAGAAAGTATTCATTTACCGGTTTTCCATCAATCATCAATGTATGGATTATCTCTCCTTTTACTTCAATCGGTCGATTCCTCATGTCTCTTTCTTCTCAGACTTAGCATCTCAACTGCAACATCCTGTGCACCTGCAAGTTTTGGCAACGTTCCGAGTGGCTCCCAACGGAACTGGAATGTAAGGCCGTTATCTAGTCCATCACAAACCACAAGGTGCTCCCAATTTTGTTGGTCACCTGCATAATCCAGATGAAAAAAATTACGTTCATGTACTGTGTCTTTTCCATTCGGATAATAGTTATACTTGTGGATTTTTCCAATAAAGGACAGATTGTCACGCGTGATACCTGTTTCTTCATTAATTTCCCGGTACAATGCATCAATTAGTTGCTCGTCTTCTTCGATTGTTCCGGCTGGAACTTGCAAGCCTGCTTCCGGATGTTCTTTGTGCTCGAAAACAAGTAATTCCAAATTGGGTGCCAGGCCTTTTGTTATGTACGCCAACACTTTACGCTTCGTTTTCATCGCATTCACCTCGAAAATTAAGTATGATTTACTTAGAATACAAAATGCTCAGAACTTTCGCAATATCAATATGTGATAGTTTTCACATTTCCTTCACAGGGACGTGACAAAATCGATACATCCCGTGATTTTGAACGGCTCTAATTGGGGTATGATAGAAAGTAAGGAAGGTGACGACATGTATAAAAAACAAGAGAAAAAGTTGATGTGGCTTGCGTTTATTGTGGCAACCATTATGATGTTGTCGATAATAGGTAGGATTTTCTGAAGTTAATAGGAGGGGATTCAAGTGGGGAATGAAGAAGCAGTATTTTTTAGTAGGATATTAACTGAACTTACGCTATCGTTTCATATTATCTATGCCACCATTGGGGTAGGTATTCCGCTCATGATTATGATCGCCCAGTGGGTGGGAATCAAGAAAAATGATGAACATTACATTCTTCTCGCAAGACGTTGGGCACGTGGTTTCGTCATCACAGTTGCAGTGGGCGTAGTCACAGGGACGGCCATTGGTCTCCAACTTTCATTACTATGGCCGAACTTTATGGAGCTGGCAGGTAATGTGATAGCTTTGCCATTATTCATGGAAACGTTCGCGTTTTTCTTTGAAGCCATATTTTTAGGGATTTATTTATATACATGGGATCGATTTGAAAATCAAAAGAAACATTTATTATTACTGATTCCGGTTGCAGTCGGGGCATCATTTTCAGCGGTATTTATTACGATTGTGAATGCATTCATGAATGCTCCTCAAGGATTTGACTTGGTAGATGGGGAATTGATTAACATCAATCCTCTGCTGGCCATGTTCAACCCTGCAATGCCTACTAAAGTGGCGCATGTTGTTGTGACAGCCTACATGACGGCAGCATTTGTGCTTGCTTCGATTGCTGCTTACCGATTATTGAGAGGCTCCAATCATGTGTACCATAAAAAAGCCTTGTTTTTGACATTGAAGCTCGGCCTTATCTTCTCTATTGCATCGGCGATTATCGGGGACTTCTCCGGGAAATATTTGGCGGAGTACCAGCCTGAAAAACTCGCTGCTGCGGAATGGCATTTTGAGACGGAAGAAAATGCTTCGTTAGTCATGTACGGCGTTCTGGACGATGGGGAAGTTAAGTATGCCATCAAAATTCCATATGTGCTGAGTATTCTTGCCCATGGCGACCCATTCTCTGAAGTTAAGGGACTTGATCAAGTGCCTGATGATGTAGAACCACCACTGTACATTCATTACTTATTTGACATGATGGTGACTATCGGCATGTGGCTAGCTTTCCTTTCTGCCGTCTATGTATTCGCGGTATGGAGAAAGTGGTCGATTGTACAGACGAAATGGTTCAGATGGCTGCTTGTTGCGAGCGGACCGTTAGCAGTACTGGCAATTGAATTCGGTTGGTGGCTCGCAGAAGTAGGCCGTCAGCCTTGGATTTTGCGAAACATCATGCGAGTGGAGGATGCGGCTACGACCAGTGGCCAAGTGGATTTAATGCTGGTGCTATTTGCCGGTCTATATCTGATTCTTGGAGTAGGTAGTGTCGTCATTCTCCGACGCATGTTCAAGAAGAATCCAGTGGAGCAAGAAATTGAGGATAGACGCAAAGAAAAAGGCGGTGACTTCGTATGACGCTCGAAATAGTCGGACTTTCTGTCTTATGGATTTTCCTGTTTGGCTACTTGATAATCGGATCCATCGACTTTGGTGCAGGTTTCTTCAATGCATATAACACACTGACTAGGCGTGACCATATCCTGACGAACATTATTGAGCGCTACCTCTCACCTGTATGGGAAGTAACAAATGTATTTCTCGTTTTCTTCTTCGTCGGGATTATCGGTTTCTTCCCTAAAACTGCATTCTACTATGGGACGACGTTATTGGTTCCTGCAAGCATCGCGATCATCCTGCTTGCAATCCGCGGATCCTATTACGCATTTGCGATGTATGGCTCATATGGGCATAAAGGATATACCTTCATGTACGGGTTATCCGGTTTGTTTATCCCAGCATCACTTTCGATCGTTTTGACGATTTCCGAAGGCGGATTCATCTCGATGGTAAATGACCATCCCGTCTTGGATTACTGGAAGCTCTTTACGAGTCCGTTGACCTGGAGCATTGTTGTATTGAGCATCGCGGCACTGCTTTATATTTCTGCTGTCTTCCTGACTTGGTATGCCAATAAAGCAGGTGACCGATCGGCAACTGAATTGCTTCGTAAGTATTCGCTCATTTGGGCATTGCCAACGATTATCACAGCAGGTGGAATCATCTTCGAGCTTCGCGGACATAATCCGGAACACTATGCGCGCATTCTTGATTTATGGTGGGTGTTTGGTATCTCATTCCTGATGTTTGTCGGAACGGTATGGCTGATTTTGAAACGTAAAAATTATGGCTTGGCGTTCGGTTTGTTGACTGGGCAGTTTGCCTTGGCATTCTTCGGCTATGGGATTTCACATTATCCGTACCTGTTATATCCTTATTTGACGATTTACGATAGTTTCACGAACGAAGCGATGGCCATCGCCTTGATTGTTGCTTTCATTGCGGGACTTGGATTATTGCTTCCATCCTTGTATTTATTGTTGAAGTTGTTCCTGTTCAATAAAGACTACGTTCGTGGGAATAAAGATAACCACGCCTAAAGGAGGCCAATCATATGACGGATTTTATGATTTTTTACGCACCATTCATCGTCCTCATCGGTGCCATCATCACAGCATTTTGGTTTGCCCCAAAAGACGGACCATTACGAAAAAAAGAATAGGTAAATGAAAACGCTTGGATATGATTGAATATCCAAGCGTTTTTTTATTCTGGTTAAATAGTTGAAACCAAAACCTGTTTTACGTTTAGGTTCGATGATGACCTTCTTCAATTTCACCTGTAGGTTTAAATCTGATTTTTTCGTATGTAACAATGGCACGGACATTATCATGTATGACGGACAGATAAATTTCATCGCATGCCAATTCCTCGATCATTGCTTGAATGACCAATTTCAACGCAGGAGTCCCATAACCCTCGTTGGGACAATCGGGTCGACAGATTATTTGATTTTCGTTAATGGACAAGTCTTTTAGTGGCGAATTGTCTATGGGAAAATTAAAGTATTTGACAATTTACCCTTAAATAGAATATATTAATAGTAATTAGTTGAATCGTAACTCCTAAAGGGGAGTAGCTTTTACAGCAAAGTCGTCATTTCGGAGGCCAAAATCTCCCGGCTTTATTGGCAACGACTTCGTTGTTAGCAAGACCTTTACCAACATTGGTAAAGGTCTTTTATTTTTTCAAAAACCTTTGCCGTTTCCGGTAAAGGTTTTTTTATTTTTATTTTTGGAAACGGACCAATCGAAATGGAGCCTCTCAACTAAATACAAATTACAGGAGGATTTATATGATACTGAGGAAATACATGGCGTTAGTTGGAATAGGGTCGGCAAAAATTGATTTGATTCTTGAGAAAGATATTTACAGGCCGGGTGAGCTAGTTAAGGGAAATTTCTTGGTAAAAGGAGGTACGATTGAACAACAATTGAAACGAATCGATTGTGATTTGGTGAAGACCTGTGAAGGGGACAAAACCGAAGAAGAAATAATCGATTCCGTAACCATTTTTACCTCAAAGCTGATTGAATCAGATGCCACTAATCAGGTTCCTTTCACATTTAGGCTCCCATTAACCATGCAGCCAGCTGTCAGTGCATCTTATCGATTCCAGTCCCGACTCGCTTTCAAACAGGGAGTGGAAAGCCTAGACCACGATGTCATACAAGTAATTGCAGTAAATGAATCTGTATAACCTTCGCATTTTGCCAAGATAATTTAATTGAATTCTAAAGGAGGAATCAGTAATGGATATTTCAATCTTGATGGAATATGGATGGGTATTATTACTACTGATTGGACTCGAAGGATTGCTTGCTGCAGATAACGCGCTAGTTCTAGCAATCATGGTCAAACATTTGCCGGAAGCCGAGAGAAGAAAGGCTTTGTTTTACGGACTCGTTGGAGCGTTCGTTTTCCGCTTCGGTTCATTATTCATCATTTCGTTCCTAGTGGACGTATGGCAAGTGCAGGCAATCGGAGCACTGTACCTGTTATTCATCGCCATTAACCATATCGCACGAAAACTTTACTTTAATAACAATGGCGTACAAAAGGAAGCAAAGGAAAAGAAAAAAGCAGGTTTCTGGGGTACGGTATTCAAAGTGGAATTGGCGGACATCGCATTTGCGGTAGATTCAATTTTGGCGGCAGTAGCTCTAGCTATGACACTTCCGAACACCAATCTTCCTCCAATCGGCGGCATGGACGGCGGTAAGTTCCTTGTCATTTTCACTGGAGGTCTCATTGGCTTGATCATCATGCGTTTTGCAGCCAACTTCTTCGTCAAGTTGCTTCATTCAAAACCGGGTCTAGAAATTGCAGCGTTTGCGATTGTGGGCTGGGTAGGTGTGAAACTTGCCGTCCTAACGTTGGGACATCCAGACGTTGGCGTTATTTCATATGAATTTGCCCATTCCACAGAGTGGAAGTTGATTTTCTACACTGTGTTGATTGGAATTGCAGTGGCAGGCTGGTTCCTGGCGAAAGAAAAGGATGTAGAAGAACCACAAGAGAAAGATCTTCCACTATAAACAAATTCAAAACGCTTGAATCAATGTGAGATCCAAGCGTTTTTTTATGAGTTCAACGCTTCAAATATCTTTCCTTGATAATCTTCACATGGTGAAGTTCATGACCTGCAATGATATAGGCCAGTGCTCGGACAGTTATTTCTCCGTTGTTTGCGATGCCTTTTCTCGGCCACGTATTTTCATTCAACCCTTTGATTAAACTGACAGTTGAATATCGGACTGCCACCAATTCTTCAAGCAAATCTGATAAGGAGCGGGAATGAAAAGAAGCTTCTCGGACATAGTGTTCGTCATCGTAACCAGACAATGGCGTTTGATCGCCTCTAGCTATTCGTAGTAGTCGGTAACTCATTATCCGTTCAGTGTCCGTGATATGACCAATGACTTCTTTCAATGTCCATTTGTTCTCGGCATAGCGATAATTCGCCTGCGTTTCATCGACACTTGAAAATAGTGTAATCATGTCCTGAATCTGTGTGTTCAGAATATCTGTCAGTTCACCATCTGGTACCAGCCCGATATAGTTTTCGTAATAAGCAGGGTATTCATCACGTAGAGGTTTTTTAAGCATCGTTTTTCTCCTTTGTTCATACTTTTAGTTTTTGAACGTTTGACAATTAACATTCTATTATATATAAGTTAATGGATACATATTCTTTGTACCATATTCACTATTTCCAAGGAAAGTAGCAAAGCTTAAGAGAATTGGAATTGCATTTTTAATAACATGGGGTTTAGAGAAATAAGATGAGAAGGTGGATATGTTATGGAAAACAAATATACAGCAGCGGTAATAAAAGCAATCGGAAATTCAGTGGGAAATATTAATGAAATGCCAAAAACGGAAGTCATGGATCTTTACTTAAAATCATTTGGTACTGAAGTGAGCGGGACAGAAGTACGTGAAGTGGTAGAGGGCGTTTTCGGTATAGATTTGAATTACATTTCAGAAAAAAACTACGGTAATAAAGTGTCCATGTACAACATTTCTGTCATGGAAAGTCTTCGCAGGTCCTTAAATGTAACTGCAGTCTCAACGGAACTGGATGCTGAAATTATGGACATGCCTAAAAATGAAGTCATGGATCGGTACATCGAAGTTCAGGATAAATCTATTACTGGAGCAGAGATAAGAGTATTGATCAATCAGATTTTTGGTGTGAATCTGGATGGAATCTCTGGGTTGGAACATGCGGGAATTTCCATTCGTTCTAAAGGACAATGGGTTCTATCTGGTGACACAAACCTGCTTATTGTCTCTTCCAGTCTCGATGATGTAGAGCTATATGTAGCTCCAACAGAGTATTTTGAAGAATCTACCGGTTCGAATCAAATACCAGATTCTTTGAAGAACGACCTAACACAGCTCGGATTGTCATATAACGCAGAACCGAATCACTTTATCTATCGCAATCCTACCAATGAATCTGTGCCGGATGCTCTTAAAGGACAGGTAATGGGAATCGTATTAGGAACGATTCAATCCATGAAACAACAAGACGCTAACAAATTAAAGTAATGTAGTAGAACTGTTGCATAATCGAAATATAGAAACCGCTTGGGTTGTAACGAACCAAGCGGTTTTCTAATGGGTTTAAGTATTTTCTTTACGGATAATTTCTACGTTTTTCTGATGGCAGTCATTCGTGAAATTCGATGGGAAAGGCATCTCTTTTTCCAAGGTCAGAATGGCTACCGCATCTTCTCTTTTCACGGCATCAATCAATCTCTCAAGATAATCATGTGCCAGCTTAATTCTTCGTTTTATCTCGTTTTCATTTTCAGTAGCTTGTCCATGCCCTGGAACTAGTACCTTAATATTATGAGAATCCAAAATTGCTTGCGCTTTATGAAGTGTTTCTAAGTATGCATTTGCACTATCGAATAAATAGGGAAGTTCAAAATCGGAAAGATAGTCCCCTGTTATCCAGATGCCCAGCGGCTCGATGACAGTAAATAATCCATCATGCGTGTGTCCGGGGGATAAATAAAAGGTCATCGTTGTATCGCCTAGTACGAGTTGTTGTGCATCCTTTTCAATGACCAAATCAATTGTTGGGAACTCTATAGGATAAGTTCTCTCAACATAATATTCATTATCAAAATGCTGGATTAAATCGAGCTTGTATTGTTTTCTCGGATGTTCCTGCATACCCTTACTACCGATTACTTTGGCATCCGGGAATGCGTGATATCCGATTATGTGATCAAAATCACCATGTGTGAATAACAGATATAAGTCTTTGCCGTTGCGTATGCTTGCCACAAATTCCTGTATCTCCTTAATTTCAAGGGGGAGCCAGGTGGGATCGACAACCAAGATCAAGTCATCCGTCTCAACTACTGAGCTTGTCGTTTTCCATAGCGCGCTCTGAAAAACCGTCAAACTGTCTTTTTGAAAGATAATCATTTTGACTCTCCGTTCGAAGGAATTAATAAAATTTTCCCTGTGCTCTGACGGCTTTCCAAGTAGCGATGGGCTTCCTGTCCCTCATGCAAAGCAAACGTTGTCGGCTTCGCTAATTTCACTTTTCCTTCTTCCATCCATCGGAACAACTCACCTGAACGAGCCACTCGTTCTTCTCTAGAGATCAAGACATTCCATAAGTCTCCGCCTGTAAGTGTTTTAGATGTATCCATCAACATACGTGGGTCAACCGAAACCGGGTCACCACCAGCCATTCCATAGAAGACAACCGTACCACCGACTCGAGTTGCCGCAAAACTGTCCATCAATGTAGAACCCACGGACTCATACACGACATCTACACCTTTGCCGTTCGTTTCATGAAGAACTGCCGATTTCCAGTCATCCTTGTAAAGAAACACAACATCCGCGCCGGCTACTTTCGCTGCTTCTGCTTTTTCCTCTGAAGATGTCAAACCAATCACTTTTCCACCAAGCAACTTGGCTATCTGAATTAGAAGCTGCCCCACACCGCCAGCAGCCGCGTGTACAAGTACTACATCGTTCTTTTTCACTGCATAACTGTCTTGCGTTAAATAATGGGCAGTCAACCCTTGTAACAAGACGGAAGAGGCCTCTTCAAATGAAATGGCTTCCGGTAGGGGGATGGCTTTATCCATTGGAACAGCCACCAGCTCGGCGTTGGCAAACGGGACATCCGCAAATGCAATTCGGTCGCCGACTTGAATGCCTTGAATATCTGCACCGACTTGATCCACAATGCCTGCGCCTTCATAGCCCAGAATATAAGGAGGTTTCCCCTCAAGGTGGTAGTTCCCTTTTCTCCTATAGACATCGGCAAAGTTCAAGCCAATCGCTTTCATGCGGACCAATACTTCGTTTGGAGCAATCACAGGATCCGGCATGTCATGGTATTCCAATACTTCCGGTCCGCCAAATGTGTTATATATAAGTGCTTTCATAGTAAAACCTCCATTGATAAAGCGAGATGATTCCGCCTTACTTTCATTCTAACCGCTTTTACGTAAAACCTAAAACAAGAGTTCCTAAGAGTATTGGAACATTTAACCAGGTTAACCGTCTAATTCTGAAACGAAGATAGGGGCTTACTAGATGAGAAAAAAGTTGATTTTGTTTGGAATCCTTTGTGCCATGTTGGCAGGTTGTAATTCTGAAGAGGATGAAATGAAAGGTGAAGCTCAAATCATCGGAACAGTCACTGATAAAAGATCCGGTAGTATTTTAGTGGAAGAGGAAGATTCCGAAATGGTCTGGGTAAGGGTACCGGAAGAGCAAAGCATATATGATTATGAAATAGGACAAGAGGTTCTGGTATGGACAGATGGTGCTTTAATGGAATCCGATCCACCAAAAGCGAATGCACTGCATATAGAAATAGTGGATAAATAACAAAAGGTTTCCGAGACATTTGGGGACCTTTTTATTCTGAACATAAATTTTTTTAAAGGTGTTGAACGACTAATATTGAATATATAGGTATGACTAAAAATAAAAACGATATAAAGGGGTTTAAAAAATAAATGGATATTCAAGTACATACAAAATTAAAAATAATGAAACCCGCACATGAGGTGTTCAATGCGTTTGTTGAACCGGAGCAAATGGCTAATTTTTGGTTTTCAGCTGGTTCTGGAAAATTGGAACAAGGCAAGACCTTTACCTGGAGATATGAAGAATACAATGCAGAAGTGGAAGTAACCGTAGTGGAAATTCAGGAAAATAAAAAAATTGTCTTCAAATGGGGTCCATCAGAAGAAGAACATACTGTAACGATTACTTTCAACGAACTAGATGATATGACGACAGTTATAGAAGTGAACGAAGAAGGCTGGAATGAAAATGACGAAGAATTAATTAGTCAATTATTAAATAACAAAGAAGGCTGGGTTTATATGCTGACCTGCCTAAAAGGGTATTTAGAAAATGGCATCAGCAATTTGAGAGCGGCAATCGTGCACTGATTAACCTCGAATTATGATAGGAGATTATTTATGCAAACTATTGGTCTAATAGGTGGTATGAGCTGGGAATCCTCAGCTAAGTATTACCAGCTAATCAACCAGGAAGTAAAAAAGCAACTAGGTGGATTACATTCGGCTAAAAGTATTATGTATAGCGTGGACTTCGCTGAGACGCAACGGTATCAAGCAGAAGGTGAGTGGGAAAAAGCCGGACATGTATTAGGAGATGCTGCACTGACTTTAGAAAAAGCGGGAGCAGATTTTATTATCATTTGTACGAATACTATGCACAAAGTGATTGCATATATTGAAGAAAAAATCAGCATCCCTATCCTACATATTGCGGATGCCACAGCGAATCAAATCCTTAAGTCTGATGTACGTACGATTGGGTTACTAGGCACTAAATATACAATGGAACAAGACTTTTATAAATCACGCATTGAGTCTAATGGGATTAAGGTTCTAGTGCCTAATCGTGAGGACCGTGAAGTTATTAACAGGGTGATTTTTGAAGAGTTGTGCTTAGGAGATATCCAGCAATCTTCAAGGGAGTCCTATCAAAAAGTGATCAAGAGTTTAATAGATGATGGAGCAGAAGGAATTATCTTGGGGTGTACAGAAATTGGATTATTAATAAGACCTGAAGATGCTGAAGTTCCTTTATTTGATACAACAGTTATACATGCCCTGGAAGCCGTTAAAATGGCATTAGAATAGAAAATTCTTGGGGGTTTAAAAATGAATGTTATTCTTACTGTTTTTTTAATAACTTTAAGTTTAATAGGAGTAATTTCGTTCTCACTTTTTTTAGTGAGATTATTAAAAAATGCAATCTTGCGAAATAACCATTCAAAGAGATGAAAAAATAATTAAGATCATTGATTTGATTGAACAAGAGCGAACTAACCAATGTGATGGTTAAAGAGAAGGGGGCTTCCAATAAGGAAGCCCCCTTCAATATGATTAATAGATGGGAAGACTCAATTGCCAAGAAACACCGAATCGATCGTTAATCCATCCAAACTTTGGACTGAATGGATAGGCACCCAGCGGCATCAATACTTCTCCTCCTTGAGATAATTTCTCGAAAGCTTGATCAATTTCTTCTTCGGAGTCACATGTCACAAACAATGAAATCGACGGGGTGAATGTAAAAGCATGCTGAACATAACTGTCACTAGCCATGAACTCTTGTCCTTTAATAGAGAATATAGCGTGCATAATTGAACCTTCTTTGCCGCCTTGGTTCGCTTCGTAACGAGTAATATTAATGATTTCGGACTGATCAAATAGTGACGTATAGGTATTGATTGCTTCTTCCGCAGCCCCTTCAAACATTAAAAATGAATGAATCTTTTGTTTTGCCTGTTGCAATGTAATCGCTCCTTGATAGTGAATTTTTTTTGTGTAAGCACATAAAAATGAAAACACGACTATCTTTTTTCAACTCTTTCAATATTACCACCCGAATTGAAATACACGTCCATGAATTCTTCATATTTAGCAACCTTGTTTGTCAGGTCGATAGAAGCATTTCCAACAAAAGCCGACACATATACCATATCCCGAGACTTTTCGTAAACGTACCTGTATTCTATATCTGGATCGTCGTTGAAATATATATCTTTTACATATCCGGAATCGAAGTGGTCATAGAAATCTCTTTCGATTCTTGCTTCCTCCAGATTTGCCTCTTGTAATTCAATTACCTTGCCAATCCGATCATCCGCCAATTTTTTGTAATGAAACGAATTTAACTTAAGCACCACAAAACAGATCAGGATGGTTAAAACCACTTTAAGGAGAAATTTGGGGAACTTCCTGATTATCATTTCGATGCCCCCATTTTATTTTTAGATAGTCTATACAATAAAACTTCTAGTCTATTAAGCGTAGTTTACTATTAACCTATAAATTTTCATAGGTCAAAATAAATGTAACACCAACCCAGAGTGACTGCACATATTTTGCCAAGCTCCATATGGTAACCAAAAGGAGTGATTTTTTATGAACTGGCAACAGAAAATCTGGCACTTAATTGGTCAGCCGATAGGTGTTTCATTTACAAATGGTCAAGGAACTTCCGGTATATTATGCAATGCTGATGGCGATCAACTTTACATCATGGAGTACTTATATCACACACAGTTTGCGATTAAGCATTATGAATATCATACGATCCAAGACATAAATCCATTTCCACCTTGTCAGCAGCGCTTATATTAAGTAGGAGACGCTGAAATGATCATCGTTAATGACATGTAAAGGTGAATAGATAAATGGTATAAGCCATTCTGCTTTTTTCATGCCTTCATGCTACAATAAAAGCAATTGAAATGGAGGAAGTTGAATGTCTTTACCAGTACAAAAAAACGACCGAATCACGGTTCATATAGAAGATCTGACGCATGACGGAGCGGGAGTCGCCAAAGTAAATGGCTACCCGTTATTTATCGTGGGCGCACTGCCTGGAGAAATGGCAGAAGTCCATGTCCTGAAAACCTTGAAATCGTATGGCTTTGCCAAATTGATTGAAGTTATCAAACCATCTGAACACCGTGTTGCACCACCTTGCCATGTATTTGATGAATGTGGAGGCTGCCAAGTTCAGCATCTATCCTACGAAGGACAGCTTCTGTGGAAACAGCAAATGGTTAAAAATGCGATGACTAGAATCGGCAAACTGCCAGACGTGCCTGTCCTTCCTGTAAAAGGAATGGACAACCCTTGGCGTTACCGCAACAAATCTCAAATTCCATTCGGTTTGCAAGATGGACGAGTGGTCGGTGGGTTCTATAAAACCCGTTCACATGAAATTGTCGACACGGATATCTGCATCATCCAGACCGAAGAAGCGGACGACATCCTACGTGAATTGAAGAAAGAACTCGGCAACCTCGGCATAATGCCGTATGAAGAAAAATCTCACCAAGGGATGCTGCGACATGTTGTTGTGCGCAAAGGCCGCGCAACTGGTGAAATCATGGTCGTGCTCATTACGAAGAAAAAGAAATTCAAGGAAAAAGACGAAGCAGTGGCCGTTATCCAACGTCTCTTGCCACAAGTCACTTCCATCGTTCAAAACGTAAACGAAGAAAAAACAAACGTCATCTTCGGCGACAAGACCATCACACTTTGGGGCAAAGACGCCATTGAAGATTTGATCGGGGATGTGCGTTTTGAAATTTCAGCGCGTTCGTTCTATCAAGTGAATCCAGAACAAACCGAAGTGTTGTACCAACAAGCACTGGACTACGCACAACTGACTGGTGGAGAAACCGTCATTGATGCCTACTGCGGAATCGGCACAATTTCATTGTTCCTTGCTAAAAAAGCGAAACAAGTACTGGGTGTGGAAATCGTTCCACAAGCCATCGAGGACGCAAAACGAAACGCGGAAATCAATGGCTTCACAAACACTTACTTCGAAGCTGGTCCAGCAGAAGTCGTCATCCCGAAATGGTATAAAGAAGGAAAAACTGCCGATGTACTAGTAGTCGATCCTCCACGTAAAGGATGCGACGAAGCATTATTGCAGACGATTTTGGAACAAAAGCCGAAGCGTGTTGTTTATGTATCATGTAATCCAGGTACCTTGGCAAGAGATTTACGCATATTAGAAGATGGTGGGTATGTTACGCAAGAAGTACAACCAGTCGATATGTTCCCACAGACGACACATTGTGAAGCAGTGGCTTGGTTGGAGTTAGTATAATTTATATAAGAACGTATTTCCCATCGAGGATACGTTCCTTTTTTCATTTGGCTTTATATTTTTTGACCGAGAGTTTGAAGTTGTATCCATAGTGAGAGGAATTGAGTTTGACATGATAGATAATTTTTGGCGTGATTTACCACGACCATTTTTTGTACTTGCACCAATGGAAGATGTGACAGATGTTGTTTTTCGTCACGTAGTAAGTGAAGCCGGTCGACCGGATGTATTTTTCACAGAGTTTACAAACTCGGATAGCTATTGTCATCCAGAGGGCATGAAAAGTGTGCGTGGCCGTTTGATTTTTACAGAAGATGAACAGCCATTGGTGGCACATATTTGGGGGGATAATCCCGAATATTTCCGTCAAATGAGTATTGGCATGGCGGAGCTAGGATTTAAAGGCATCGATATTAATATGGGCTGCCCTGTACCTAATGTGGCATCGAGAGGGAAGGGTAGTGGCCTCATTCTGCGTCCAGATGTTGCGGCAGAACTTATTCAAGCAGCAAAAGCGGGAGGACTGCCTGTCAGCGTGAAAACACGACTTGGCTATGAGGATGTAAACGAGTGGGAGGAGTGGCTAACGCACATTTTAAAACAGGATATTGCGAACCTTTCTATTCATTTACGTACAAGAAAGGAAATGAGCCAAGTAGATGCGCATTGGGAGCTAATTCCGGAAATCAAAAAATTACGTGACCGTATCGCACCAAATACGCTGCTAACAATCAATGGAGACATTCCTGACCGTCAAACTGGGCTGCAGCTTGCTGAACAATATGGTATTGATGGCGTTATGATCGGGCGAGGTATTTTTAAAAATCCTTTTGCTTTTGAAAAAGAGCCAAAAGAGCATAGCAGTAAAGAATACCTTGATCTTTTAAGACTGCAGCTTGATCTTCAAGATCAATATGCGGAAGCACTGCCACGTTCAATCACAGGGCTTCATCGTTTTTTCAAAATTTATGTCAAAGGATTCCGTGGAGCTGGTGAATTAAGAAATCAATTGATGAACACGAAATCAACAGATGAAGTGCGTACATTGCTTGATAACTTTGGAAAAGAATGTTGATGAGACGGGGACAGTGAAATGATATAACTCTCAAAAAGTGAGAGAAAAAATGAATCACATCAACTCATGTGTTCACTTTCAAGAACTATCAAAGGGGTAAAATATAAATGAACTGGAAAAAAAGCGGATTATGGATTATTATTTTTTTCACTGTAAAAGGTACGCTTTCTACACTATTAATTGTTACAGGTGCTAAATATTTTAATTTATCATATATGCAAATTTTAGTACTAGTACTGGTATTGTTACTGATTTCTCTAACAGGTCGTAAATTCCTTCATAGACGTAAACAAACCAGTAAAGCAAAAATGTAAAACGGAGTGCCAAAGAATTGGCGCTCCGTTTTTGTTATATATTTAGCATATGCTTCTACTTGTTGTAGAGGGACCAAAGATTGTGGTGGTGAAGTTGGTGCTCCTGCATCTGGTCATTGACCTATCAACTTGTACTCACATACATGTGTATTTTAGCTATAAAATATTTAATTACCCTTATGGTGTCATATAAGTATTGATCTGCATATGGTACACCAAGTGATTGCCAAGTGATTATAGAGGCGAAATCCTTTCTTCTAATGGATGAAATTGAATTGTTACGAATCAAAAAGATATGAGTTATGGAACCGTAGCATACATTTATGGAGCCTAACTTTTTTAAAACACATAACAATAATTTTATAGGGAGTGGTTTGGGCTGGCATGCTCATTGTGGTAGGGCCATTTACAACAAGTAAATTTCGGTTTGCAGGATTTAAGGTGAAGGTTTGATTGATTGGTAATAATATCGGGGCATAAGATATTACTTAATAAATACTAATAAACAGTAGCTAGAATTCTTTTAGAACGTAGGAAAATGATGATTATAGGTATTATGTAAAGGAGCATGTTATGAATAATTATTACGCTAGGACGAATATGAATCCTCCGAATGTAGTTTCGTTTGCTCGTGGAGATGTAACTGGGGATAGAGTACCTGATAATGTCTATTTAACCGGCATAATGACTCCAGATAGTCCATTTATTCAAAATATTACCCTGCTCGTTCAAGATGGAAGATCTGGCGAGTTAACAAGTGTCCCACTTCGTGAAAATGCAGGCTACAATCCTACTGTATTCTTGGGGGATTTTACTGGGAATGGAGTAGATGATATTTTCATAAGTATTGCTACAGGTGGTAGTGGTGGAATTATGTACCATTATATTTATTCCTTTGTGGATAATACAGCACAATTATTATTTGATTTTAATGTATATAATGAGCAGTACCAATATGAGGTTACTTATCAAGATTATTACAAAGTGGAAGTTGTTAGCATGATAAATAATAAAAAGTACATTATAGACATCTCAACAAAAGGCACCGAGTATTTAAATGAAATATATGATGAAAATGGAAAATTGAAGAGTCCTATTACTGGATTTGTAAATCCTCTTAGTGGTTTATATCCTGTAGATTTTGATTTAAATAAACGGTATGAGCTATTGGCCTATCAGAAAATTGCTGGGAGATATAATGCTGATTCTTTAGGGTTTGTTTTGAATACTTTAGCATGGTTGGATAATAGGTTTGTTTTGCAAAATCAGAATGTTGCTATTTGGGGATATTAGGATATCAAGTTTATAAAAACCTCATTTAGATACACCATGGGGAACCTTACCACAAATATGTGCGGTTTTAAATTAAATTAAATAAAAAACTAAGGCTGATTTTCTTTACTAAAAGAAAATCAGACTTTATAAATCATATACAGATTTTTTCATGTACTTTTATTACTGTGTAGTTAATCCACCATCGATAACGGATTCTGAACCTGTTGAGTGACCGGTACCCCCTATATATAATATATGACAAAATCTGGGCTACATAGATTAGAGTGCATGGCAAACTGGGATACCGAAAAACGGCTAATTGAATGGAGAACCCTAAAAGTTTTCTACTCTCCTTCGAGCTATTGGTACTTTAGTTGAGTAAGGCACAATAAGATAGCTTTTTTTCGTATTTTATTATTTAACAATCTAGGCGCATTGATCTAATAGATCAAGCGTCTTTTTTTTGTGTCAGATTGTATTATTCTACGGACTGTTCTTGCGAGAATATATGATAACGTTAATCAAATGAATTTCATATTTATGAAATTATTTCACAAAAGATTGAATTTTACTCTGATATATATTATATTATTCACGAATATGAAATTCGGGGTGAAGTGATGAATATAGGAATGGAAATAAAGAAATTGAGGACTGAAAAAGGAATTACTTTGAAAGAGTTAAGTGAAAAAAGCGAACTATCTGTTGGATTTCTGTCTCAATTAGAAAGGGGGCTTACTACCATAGCAGTGGATTCACTTGAAAAACTAGCTGATATTTTGGAAGTACATTTAACACATTTTTTTGATTATCCACTTAAAAGGAAAGATATGGTTTTAAGAAGTTATGAACAAAAAATAATGGATTCAGTAGAAGGTGGTTTTATTAAGTATAGTTTAAGTACAAATTTGGAAAATAAACAACTTGTTCCAAGGCTTATAGAAATTCTTCCTCAAAAGGAAGATGAAGAAATATTATCCTATAAGCATGAGGGAGAAGAGTTCATTTATGTTTTAGAGGGTATATTAACAGTTTACATAAATGGTAATAGGCATGAAGTATATCCTGGTGACAGTGTTCATATGGACTCAAATATTGCCCACAATTGGGCTAATTACACTAATAAAATGGTCAAGCTTATAGCTGTTAATACGCCTAATTATATCTACAATAGAGGATCTGATAATACAGATGCTGACTAGTAAAGACATTATATAAAGTTAATAGAAAGTGGTAATTACAATGGATAAATTAATATTATATCTAATTGGTTCTTTTTTTGTAATCGGAGCTATTGATTATATTACCGGGAATCATTTGAAACTGGGTGGGAAATTTGAGGAAGGCATAAAGACCATGGGGGCTTTAGGGCTTGGCATGATAGGAATAATTTCATTAGTCCCTATATTTACAAATTTTTTATCTGTTGTGATTATTCCAATCTGTAGATTTTTTCATCTAGATCCCTCTATAGTTCCAGCAGCATTTTTAGCTGTAGATATGGGGGGCTATCAAATGGCTAATGAGCTAGCATTGACAGAGGAAATTGGGGCATTCTCAGGAATTATCATTGCATCTACTTTAGGAGCCACAATTAGTTTTACAATACCTGTCGCGTTAGGGATGCTTTCTAAAGAGGATGAAAAATACTTTTCTAAGGGTGTGTTGGTTGGAATTATTACTATACCAATAGGATGTCTTGCAGCAGGCTTATGGCAAAAAATAAATATCAATATATTAGTGTTGAATCTGGTCCCTATATTTGTTTTTGCCATTATTTTAGGGGCAGGATTATTAAAAGTTCCTCATTTTTTTATAAAAGTTTTTAATGTATTTGGAAAGCTTATAGTGAGTTTGAGTACTGTTGGGTTACTTTTACAAGGTATAGAAGTGATATTTGATGTAAGGCTTGTATCAGGATTAGCACCACTATCTGAATCTACTGTTATAGTAGCCAAGATCGCATTGGTTTTAGGTGGAGCATATCCTATGCTAGCGCTTATTAATCGAATTTTTAAAAATAGTTTTGAAAAAATAGGGGAGAAATTTGGAATTAATTCAGTGTCAGTAGCAGGCATTCTAGGAAGTTTAGCTAGTAATCTGCTGATATTTGGAACATATAAGGAAATGAATCCTAAAGGAAAAGTGGTATGTACTGCCTTTGGAGTAAGTGGAGCATTTGTATTTGGTGGTCAACTTGGATTTGTGTCAGGAGTAGCACCAGATATGATAGGAGCATTTATAATATCAAAGCTTACAGCCGGAATAATTAGTATAGTACTAGCCGCATGGCTGTATGACCGTGAAAGTAAAGAATTTAGTCTTAAGGAAAATGGAGGTATTAGTAATGAATATCAGAGATAGGGTCGAAAAGTTAAGGCAGCTAATGAAAGAAAATCAAATGGATGCTTATATAATTCCCAGTTTTGATGCACATCAGAGTGAATATGTAGCAGAACATTGGAAATGTAGACAATGGATATCGGGATTTACAGGGTCAGCAGGTACTGTAGTTATTACATTAGAGGATGCTGGGTTATGGACAGATGGTAGATACTATATTCAAGCTGAAGAGCAGCTTGAGGGCTCAGGAATCAGATTATTTAGAATGATGGATCCAGGGGTACCATTTTATTCAGAATGGCTAACAGATGTTCTTAATGAAGGAGGCATTGTGGGCTTTGATGGAAATGTTTTTTCAATTAATATGGTTAAAAAGATGGAAAAAGATCTAAAAGCAAAGAGAATCGCATTAAAAATGAATCAAGATTTAATTGGTGATCTGTGGGAAGATAGACCGGAGATTCCTAAAGGACCAATGTTTACTCATGACGTAAAATATGCAGGCAAATCACGAGTAGAAAAATTAAGTGAAGTAAGAGAAGAAATGAAAAATAAAGGATCAAATTATTATATTTTAACTTCCCTTGATGACATTGCATGGCTTTTAAATATAAGAGGAGCCGATGTGCCTAACAATCCAATTGTAATAGCTAATGTAATCGTAGCAGAACATAAATGTTATTTATTTATTGATTCTTGCAAGGTTCCCGCTTTGGTTAAATTAGAACTGGAGGCTGAAGGAATCGAGTTAAAAGCGAATCATGAAATACAAACATTCTTGAGAAATCTTTCAGACGGAGATGCCGTTATTTTAGATACGAATAAAACAAATATCAGTTTATATAATGCCATTAACAGTAATACAAAGAAAATTAAAATTCCTAACATCACGACTAATTTAAAAGCTATTAAAAATGAAGTTGAGATAAAAAATTTAAAATGGTGTGAAATAAAAGATGGTTTAGCTATGGTGAAATTTATAAAATGGCTAAAAAGCTCTGTAGATAAAGAAGAAATTACAGAGATTACTGCAGAAGAAAGATTAGAAGATTTCAGAAGGGGGCAGGAAGGATTTGTTGGACCTAGCTTTGATACGATAGCGGGTTATAAAGAACATGCTGCGATGATGCATTATAAAGCCAATAAAGAAACCCAATATACTCTTAAGAATGAAGGTCTTTTTTTAATTGATTCAGGCGGACAGTATTATGATGGAACAACAGATATTACAAGAACGATTGTTTTAGGAAAACTTACCGATGAACAAAAAAGAGATTTTACTTTGGTGTTAAAAGGATTTATTGCATTAAGCTCAGTAAAATATTTATACGGAGCAACAGGCTCTAACTTAGATGTTTTAGCAAGACAACCAATTTGGCAGTATGGTTTGGACTATAAATGCGGGACTGGACATGGGGTAGGTTTTTTCTTGAATGTTCATGAAGGACCACAAAGCATAAGGAATGATAATAATAATGTTATATTAGAAAAAGGCATGATTATTACGAATGAACCCGGAATTTACCTCGAAGGTAAATATGGAATTAGAATTGAAAATATGATGTTAGTAGTTGAAGACGAGAAAACAGAGTTTGGTCAATTTATGAAGTTTAAAACAATCACGTATTGCCCAATTGATTTGGCCGGTATCAATAAAAATATGTTAACAGAGAGTGAAAAGCAATGGTTAAATAATTATCATCAAGAGGTATACACGAAGCTAGCTCCTTATTTAAATGAAGAAGAGAGAGTATGGCTAAGGGAAGAAACTAGGGAAATATAAATAGGTATTGCCGAATACAAGTAATATTTATCGCCTTAAAGTATAAAATCAATGAAATTCACTAACCTTGCAGATTCATTTAAAGTACAAGTAGAAATTACAAAAGAGACATATGGCTTAAATGGAATTCTAGGTGTTTACTTTATGATTAAGTTGGATCTAATCATTGATTTTAGAGAAAAAGCAGCGATTCGAAAATAAAAAAATTTCATATAGATGTGCCACGAAGAAGCGTATCATAATGTTATTCAATAATATGGCACTGTAATGGAGCATGAAAAATTAGCCTAATTTCTCAGCGTTAAATTGAGAAATTAGGCTTTTTAATATTGAATTTTCCTTAACTATATTAGGCTTCCGATTAAAAGGGGAAAAGTTCCATTCTCTCAAATAAAGCAAGAGTTAGTGCAGCGAATAATTAACCCCCCTCAATGAAATTATTTAATGAAAAGGGCTTATCTAACACAATAGGACAATATTTTGGGATAAATAAAAAACAATAGCGAATTAATTTTAAGATTAGAAGCAATCATTTACTTATTTATATTTACTTTCTCTTATTATGATATTAATCAAGGATTTACATCAATCATCTAAACTTATAAGAGTAATAGATTTTATAAGGAGATGAGCAATATGAAGAGGAAAAATTTTATATTAGCAACAATGGCTACCCTTATGGTGTGTTCAGCGGCAAGCCAAGTGTCAGTACAACCAGCCTCAGCCGCTATAAACCCGTCTTGGTCACACAACTCGAAGAGCTTTGGTCCCAAAGAGTTTGATCTTCAGGCGCACCGCGGCGGACTTGGGCTCACCGTTGAGTCCACAATTGCATCGTTTTCCAAGGCCCTTGAGCTCGGGGTGAGTACACTCGAACTTGACGTGCAGATTACCGAAGACCATCAAGCAGTTATTACTCACGACCGTAAGATATCGGGTGCCAAGTGTACAGACAAAGGCCCGGCATTTGCTGGCGACCCTGAGTACCCTTACGTTGGCAAGTATATAAAGGATCTAACTCTTGCTCAGGTACGTACGCTGGACTGTGGTTCACAAATGTTGCCGCAATACCCAGGTCAGGCCCTGAGCACAGGTGCACAGATACCACTTCTATCCGAGGTTTTCGATCTTGTCAAGCTCTACAACGCTAATAATGTCTGGATGAATATCGAGACGAAGGTGGAAGCCGGGGCACCGGAGCAAACAGCTCCACGTGAAGAATTCGTGCAGATTGTTGCCCAAGAGGTTCGCGAAGCCGGAATGCTTAACCGAGTTTCAATCCAAAGCTTCGATTGGGGTGCGCTCATGCGGATGAAAGAGGTTGAACCTCGCTTGCCTCTAATCGCACTGACTAACGGTCCTCAATTCCTGCAACCAGGTCAGCCGGGTGCATCTCCTTGGTTGGGTGGTATTGACATAGACGACTTTGGGGGAGACCTCGTTGCGGCGGCCCACTCGTTCGGCGTTGACGCCATTTCACCAGTTCATGGTTTCCCGCAGAATGGAAAAGTCACTGATGAGAGCTATGTGCCGTATGTGACAAAGAGTATGGTTCAGGATGCGCACAAGTACGGCATGAAGGTCATTCCGTGGACAGTCGACGACGAGCCTACTATGGACAAGCTTATCGATGATGGCGTAGATGGAATCATCACTGACTACCCAGACCGCCTACGTGTGGTCATGGAGCAGCATAATCTTAAACTACCTAAGAGTTATTCTGCTCGCAAAGAGTAATGGAAATGAAAAATTTTTATATAGTTGAAAAAGGAACCTGGACTATAGATAGAGAATACTTACATTATAGAAACCCCTTTTATCAAGGTGGAAGAATGTCCATTTGCTTTTGGTGAAAGACAATGTATGTAACAATTAATAGGAGGTAATTATGGGGAGATTAGTTCATTTCGAAATTCATGTGAATGACATGGAACAGGCAAAGAAATTTTATGGAGAGGTATTTGGATGGTCATTTCAAGATTATAGTGAATATGCAGGAATGCCTTACTTTGGAGCAGTGACTGGTGATGAAAAGGAACCTGGAATCAATGGTGCTTTAATGCAACGTAAAAGTGCTCCGCCGGAAACGAACCAAGCTTTAAATGGATTTGCTTGTACAATGGGAGTGGAAAATTACGATTTAACGGAAGCGAAAATTATTGAGAATGGCGGCAAGGTCGCAATGCCCAAATATGCCCTGCCTGGAATGGCATGGCAAGGATACTATATTGATACCGAAGGCAATATATTCGGAATTCATCAGCCCGATGTGAATGCGAAATAGAATCTTTAACCCTAATGATTTACATGAAAAGACAGCTTCTCCGGATTAAAGGAGAAGCTGTCTTTTTTTGCACTAATGATATGGATGTTGATAATCGTATTCTAATACAGATGAGATACCGCAGAATTTGATAACTTCTTGTTCCACTTCACACTTAGAAAGCTAGGAACGTCACAAAACCTCAATAATAGAATGAATACTGGAAGATAAACTCGACTCTAGCATTTCGTTTTAATCCGATGCTACTAAAGAGCCTCCTTGATCACCTTCTTGGAATACAGAACTGACAATAGTCCAAAAATAGAATACAAAGCTGTGTAAATCCCCATGACGATAAACATCGGAGCCCATAGCTCGGTCCCGAACAGGAACCAGCCCGATTGGACCGCAAAGTAGCTGTGTGCGAGTCCGACGATTAAAGGAATGCCGAAATTGAACAGCTGTTTATAGCGGATTCCTTTCAGCAAATCGCTTTGTGTAAAACCAAGCTTTCGCAGAATGGTGTAGTTCGGTTTTTCTTCATCACTCTCGCCCATCTGCTTGAAGTACAGGATACAGCCGGAAGTAATTAGGAAAGTGAGCCCGAGGAATCCAACAATGAACATGGCTAGGCCCATCGTATTTTTCTGCTTCTTGCTTATATCCAGGCGGGAATCATTGGCATAGTTGCCACTCAATCCGTTTTCTGCAAACAGTTCATTCGCACGAACGATTTCCTTTTCATCGGCTATGTCGATGCCGATATAAACCATGGCTTCTTTTTGAATAGCGGGATCCACATCATTTTTCAATCGCTCGAACACAGTTTTGTCGACGACAGCGATTGGAAGTCCACCATCCGTGAAGTACCAGGAGACGACGAAGTCCTTCTCCATCCCTATGAACTTCTGTGGGATCCGTTCTGTTTTGCCAATCAGCTCAATGTTTCCTGAGTCTTTAATTTTGATGATTCTCTGGAGCAAATTGCTGGTCCCAGTGAAGACCGTTTCATCCGCCTTGACATCAATGCTTTTGACACTGCTGTCGCTGACGACAGGAAGCGACATGGCAGCTGCATCCTTCGCAAGCTCCGGCAGTTCTGTTTCCATAATGTCAGAGGCATTGATTTTCACAGTGAGGACGTCGATCAAAGTTTCACGGTACTTGATGCCCTCTGTCTCCAGTGAATGCTTGAATTTATCAGCGGCAGCTGTATCCGTCAGTGAAAAGTGAGCAGGGGAATAATCCGTTGCCGTCTTTTCTGCTGAATAATAAGAGATATAGCTTAAGCACAGCAAGCCAATTGCCAGTGCCGATACTGCCGTGATAATCGTCAGCAGCAGTGCGTTTGATTTCAGCCTAAACTGGATGGAGGACAGTGACAGCACTTCATGGACGGTTAAATGACCATCTTTTTTCTTTCGGATCAAATTGGCAAGGAAACTGACCGACCCTTTATAGAACAAGTATGTCCCGATAATGACTGAAGCGAGTGTGTATGCCATGGCAATGAAAAGCCCAGTCATTCCCGAGAAATCGCCTTCGAACAATCTGGATGATACGAAGTATCCTGAACCGATTAAAAACAATCCTGCAATGCCAATGCCGATTTCCAGCTTGGATGTTTTCTTCACATGGCTTTCAGTCGAGGAAGTCAAAGTGAATAAGGATAATATGCTTTGCTTTCGGATGAACAAATAATTCATCACCAATATCAATAAAAAGATCCCGATGAAAACAGCCAGTGTCTGGATGAACGCCTGTGTTGAAAACTGGAGGGTGGCCGCAGTATCCACTGCCGTCAGTTTAAATAGAATCATCAAAGCCAATTTAGAGAATGAAAACCCGATAAAAATGCCCAATACGATTGAGCTGAAATAAAGGATGAGATTCTCGATGCTTAGGATCCGGAATATTTTCGCTTTGGTCATGCCGATTAGTTGGAACAAGCCGATTTCCCGGCTGCGCCGTTTAATGAAAATCGTGTTGGCATACAGCACGAATATCGTAACAATCGCAACGAGCAGGATGGAGGCTGCCCGGATGGAAGCCCCGCCTTTGATTGTGCCTTTCGTTTTATCCATCGCCGGATCGTATTGCAGGGTGACGAATGAGAAATACAGTGCGACACTGAATACGAGTGCAAATACATATAGATAATAATTTTTGAGATTCTTTTTCAGGTTGCGGAAGATGATGATGTTAATGTTCATTCTGAACTCCTCCAAGCACACCTTGCGTTTTGATGATATCTTCGAAGAACGTCTTTCTGGATTGATCCCCTTTATGCAGTTGCGTATACACTTGGCCGTCCTTGATGAAAATCACCCGGCTGCAGAAACTGGCAGCGGTAGGGTCATGTGTCACCATGGCAATAGTTGACTGTCTCTGCCTGTTCAATTCACTCAGTTTGTTCAGCAAGTCTGAAGCGGATTTTGAGTCAAGAGCGCCGGTCGGCTCATCTGCGAAAATAATGCTTGGTTCATGGATGAATGCCCGTGCTGCGGAAGTCCGCTGCTTTTGGCCGCCTGATATTTCGTTCGGATATTTATGCGCAATCTCCAGAATGCCGAGTCCACTAGCCAGTGCCGTAAACTTGTCTTCGGCTTCCTTTTTCGGCAATTTGGTGATTGATAGCGGCAGCAGGATATTTTCCTTTACCGTCAGAGTGTCAAGCAGGTTGTATTCCTGGAATATGAAACCGAGATGGTTTTTGCGGAATTCGGCCAGCTGTTTCTCCTTCATTCGGTTCATTTCACTGCCACTGATCTGGATGGTACCTTCGCTTACATGGTCGATAGTGGAAAGAACATTCAGCAAAGTCGTCTTACCGGATCCGGATGCGCCCATGATGCTGACGAATTCACCTTTCTGGATACTGATGTCTATGCCTTTTAGTACTTCCTGTCTATTTAACTTGCTACCGTAGCTCTTACGGATTTTTCTTGCTTCCAATATGTTCATATGTCCATACTCCTTTTGTTTTGTTGGGATGAGTTAATTATAAAAAGGAATGACATGTTAATCCTGCGATTGGCCGAACAAAAAACAAAAGCATGTGACACTTTTGTCACATGCCCTGTAAGTTCAGAAATTCATTTCGTTTAGGAAATGATAAAGTGACAGTCGTCCCTTGACCAATCTGAGACTCCACATCAATTTTGATGAGAAGGGGGGCTGCCGCTTTTTTCGCCAAATAGAGGCCGATTCCGGTCGAGGCCTGCTCCCGGTGATTGGTCGTTGAAGTGAACCCTTTGTCAAAGATTCTTGGAAGGTCTTTCGGATCGATTCCTCTTCCTTGGTCCACTATATCCAGGAAGGTCTGGCTGTCTTGACTGTAGCTCCGAATCTGGATGTCGCTTGCGTCACTATATTTGATAGCATTGGTCAACAGCTGACGGATGATGAAGGACAGCCACTTAGCATCACTCAGTACATCCGTTATGTCGAGCTGTATGTCAAAGCCAATGCCTTTTTGTATGCACCATGATTGCACGGTTTTGATTTCAGTGAAAACAATCGATTCAAGATTGATTTGTTCGATATAAAGGTCGTTCTCGATGACCGTCAGACGTTTTTGGTGGAGTTGCTGGTCCAAAAGTAAGTGAATCCGAAGCCATTCTTGGTTCAGATGGGCTTTCAGCGATTCATTTTCGACGCGTCCAATCATCAATTGCATGGCGGTCAAAGGAGTTTTGACTTCATGAATCCAGGATAGAAGATCGTCTTTCTCCTGCTCCAAATGGATGCGGTTTTCTGACAGCTCTGCTTTCAGCAGCGCAGTTTGCTCCGTGATGCTGCGCTCGACAATTGTTTCAAAAGGGCTAACGGGTTCTGCAACTTCCGAAAGGTCGAGGCTGCTTTCCCAATCTTCCAGGCTTCGGTAAAATCTCGTTTCTTTAAAATAACGGAAGCATAAAAAGACGATAAAAAGTAAGAAGGACAAGAAAGAAATATAGAGTATGGGGCCGAATGGGATCGCCGCGTCAATATAAGCAATGAACAGGCCGAAAACTTGCAATGCAGCGAACAGGAGAATCCAGCTGACTCGTTCAGTCAGGAAGTTACGAATCATAATTCTTTGCCTCTTCAAGCGCCATATATCCCTGTCCGACTTTCGTTAGTATGTATTGTCCGAGTCCTAGCTCATCAAGGCGCTTGCGCAGCCGGTTGACATTGACCGTCAGCGTATTGTCGCTGATGAAGCGCTTGTCGTCCCAAAGGCTGTTCATCAACTGGTCTCTGGTGACGATTTTATTCTTCTGCTCTATGAGGAGCTGAAGGATGAAGCTTTCATTCTTGGTCAGTTCAATTGAACCCAAATCATTCGAAACCGTACTCTTTTCAAAATCAACCGCGGCACCGCACCACGTCCGCAGGCTTACCGGATCGGAACTATAGTTGTAAGCTCGGCGAAGAATCGCCTGGATCTTCGCAATAAGAACCTCAAAATGGAAAGGCTTCTGGATAAAGTCATCAGCTCCAAGCTGCATCGACATGACCATGTCTGTGGGATGGTCACGGGAGGACAGGAAGATAATCGGCACATTCGAATGCGACCGAATCATCCGGCACCAATGAAAGCCATCAAATTTGGGCAGCTGGATATCAATAATGACCAGATCAGGCTTAACGGAAATAAACTCATCCATGACATTGTTGAAATCATTGATTCCGTAAACTTCGTAAGACCACTGCGAGAGCCTGTCCTGTATTTCATCAAACAAGGAAGCATCATCTTCGATTAACAACAATTTGAACAAAAAAATCACCACACAGCCGTTTAGTATTACTTAAATTGTATAGCAATTTCTGTCAGTTTGCTAATTGAAATGAACAGGAAGTAAACGAAAAAAACTGCCCGAGGGCAGTGCTAATATACGTTCATTAATTTATTGATCTTGTTTTTGAAGCCCTCCGTCATCAAGGAATCTAATACGCCCGATTTTGCCTTCTTCAGGACAAATGGCATCTCCAGTAATTTTAAATTCCATGGATTTCTCACCTTTTTTGGTGTACTCAACCAGCACGGTAAAATCGTAAGTTAGAGGTGTATTCGGGTTATTGCTTTTTACCACCTGAATGTCGAGGACCTTTATTTCATAAGAATAATCTTCCCCCATGTGGTGAGGATGCAACGCAAGGGATCTAATGTAGAAATCATACTCGCTATCCGTGAAATATGGTCCATACGCCTTTTTAAAGAAATCCATATAAGCCTCCCGTTCAGGAGTGCCTTCCGTTGGGTCCGAAGTATAGACCGTTCCTTCTGCATCATTTTCGTAAATCTCATCGTATTTTTTGGTAAGGTTTTCCCATAATTTTATATATTCCTCATTCGGAACCGTATAATCATGTTCAATTACAGCCGTGATCGCAGCTATGTTTTTTTCATCGTTCAATACAACGTCATCCTTGCCTTGATTTTCAACTTTTTCATCGGTCGACACGCCTGTAGTTTCAACTTGAACTTCAGTTTTTTCCTTCGTGCAGGCAGTCATCAGCAAGCAAGCAATTAGCATGAATCCACTTATGCATCTTAGCTTATGCAACATCCCATCCTCCTCCATTTAATACACCTTTCTTTGGTATACGAATCAGCAACTAAAAAGTTCCAGTATTCTGATAAATATTCCTGTTAATGGAAAGGGTGAACTTAGCCACTTTAGCTCGCAACAAAAGAAGGACTGGTAAGCAAAAGCTAATGGAATTCGACTTTACTAATTTCTGACTGGCTAGTTTACACGGAACATTCACAGACTTGAACGTTGAGCAAAATCGTATTATGAACACAAAAAACTGGAGCACCAAAAGGCTCCAGTTTTTTCGATTCAAATATTCTTAAACGAAGATGGCATCGTTTTCCTTACCACTGTTCTATGACTTTTATTTATTGGCTGTACTATCAACTCACTTTGCAGCCCTTTCAGCAAGGAGTAACACATGAAGATCATAATGATCGCAAATGGAAATGCCGCTGCAATAGATGCAGTTTGCAATACTTCTAATCCACCCGATATTAGCAGGACAGCTGCCACTGCGGATTGAATAATGCCCCATGTCATTTTGATTTTATTGGAAGGATTTAATGTTCCACCTTCACTCAGCATACCTAATACAAATGTAGATGTATCTGCAACGGTTACGTAATAAATGGCAACTAGAGCAAATCCCATGATGCTTAATACGGAACTTAACGGAAGATGATCAAAGAATGTGAAAATTGCCAGAGACACATTGTCCTTTATATAGGTGGCCAGTTCATGGTTTCCTGAGTCGACTACCATATCAAGAGCGGAACCGCCAAAGATGGACATCCAAATACATGTACCTAGAGTCGGAACGATTAAAACGCCTATGACAAATTCTTTAACTGTTCTCCCCCGAGAAATACGGGCGATGAACATCCCGACAAATGGTGCCCATGCAATCCACCAAGCCCAATAAAATAATGTCCAGGATGCAATCCATTCGCCTTCACCAAATGGTCTCATCCTTAAACTCATTTGGATAAAATCATTGATATAGAGCCCAGAAGTATTAAAGAATACTTTAATAATGGTCAGGGTTGGACCGACAATTAGAATTAATAATAAAATGGCAAACGATATAATCATTGCCGCGTTAGATAAGTATTGAATGCCCTTCTCCAAGCCAGTGTTGATTGAAATGAGGAAAATAACTGTAGCCACGACAATGACAATCAGCTGAACAGGTAACGTATTGGGAGCACCGAATATGGAATGCATCCCTGCAGTGACTTGCAAGGCTCCAAGGCCAAGAGATGTTGCAATGCCAAAGACAGTTGCAAATACCGAGAGAATATCAATTGTTTTCCCAATGGGTCCATAGATTTTATCTTTCAGAATCGGATAGAAAACAGAACTAATGGCTGCAGGCAGTTTTTTGTTGTATTGGCAAAGAGCAAGAGCCAGTCCAATAACCGTGTAAATCGCCCATGGATGCAGACCCCAATGGAAAAAGGTATATTTCATGGCAGTATTAGCTGCATCAATAGTATAGCCTTCTCCGTATGGAGGGGTCGTATAATGGGTGACCGGCTCGGCGACACTCCAGTAAACAATCCCTATTCCCATCCCAGCTCCAAACAACATAGCTAGCCAGGACGCGGTATTGAAATCAGGCCGGTCTGTCGACTTCCCTAACCGAATATGGCCATATTTAGAAAACAACAAATAGATGGAAAAAATCACAAAGAAAAGGGTAGCGCCGATATAAACCCATCCAAGATAATCAATCGATGCATTATAAATGGTATCGGTCACTTTGGTAAGAAGATCTGTGAAAAAGATCCCCCATGCAATAAAGATTAGTGTCAGTAACAGTGAGATGATAAATACACTGTTTTCTTTTAGCTTGTTAACGTTCATGGAAACCTCCAACAGAAATAAAGTGTGAAACTAATAAGGAATATAAGTCCGAATGTGAAAATGAAATAAGGAAATCATTGATCAAGAAGGTTGTATAGAAATTCCCATTTTTCAATGTTCATCAACTCTTCAAGTGCCAACTCTAAATTGCCACCGAGAAATACAAAATTGCCTTGTATTGCGATAACCATCGCTTCGATTGATTCATCTTTATCATTGCTTCTATACACATCGCCAATAGACGGCAGCATATCAGCATTAAAGTTTGACAGGTCATTCAAGCTGCTGTCATCAATATTTTGAATGTCTCGGTATTCAATCGGGTTGCTGTGATCATGGCGGCCCGGAACCATCAAAAGATACTCATTATGCCTAACCCCGTTAGACTTACTTGTAACAACCCCTTTAGATTCAGCGGATGCCACTACCTCAATTTCATTTAAAGAATAGTGATCCAAGTAATCTGGATTGGGATGTGTAATTAAGATGTAATCTCCTTCTTCAGCTTTTCGATCCTTGCTGAGGGTATAGATGTTTTTATTGAAAATAAAGCTATCCAGCTCCTTTGGCTGGTACTTATCGATTTCCGCCGCACTGCTTAAATGCTGTGATAAATCCCTCAATTTCATAAGATGGACAGATTTTCTATACATAGGTTTTACCGAATAAACCTTGTGCAATTCATTTTGAAAATATACAATTTGCCCTTTTCTAACCTGATACAGTTTCACAGAAACCTCACCCTCCAAATAATTACGCATTTTATTTCTAGTTTTTTTTATAGACCCTATGATTATTTAAGGATACTAAATGTCCATATTAAGTATCCCCTAACCAATTCAACTTAAACATAAACATTGATTTACAGAAAAATTCGACTTTTAACCCGACAGGCTTGCTATAACGTTTTGCTTGGACAATAATGCATTTTCCGGATTTTTTCAGTAATAAATCTGCCCCGAATTCTCCTGATGTTTTCGTTGGCAATACTCTATATCCCCTTGATTGAAATCTGGAGTAGCGAAATAGATATCGATTTTCATCATCTACAACATGTGGGTAAGGGCGCTCTATTTTATAGTCAGCTAGTATTCGAATGTCTTCAATTGACCCAAAGTTTGCAGCGTATAAAAAAGTACTTACGCGCAGATGGAGATTCATAAAAAGAAAATATTGGAAGGTTATTCGGCTTGTTTGTCGAAATTAAGAAGATGCTAACTAGAGTTATAAAGGCATGAATCGTGTGCAATCATTAGCAATAAGGGGAATGATTTTCTTGGAGAACAACAATGTGGTGGAAGTGAGTGTGAGTATATTAGCGTGGTGTGTTATCGCATGGATTGCATATCGTCTATATAACAGGCAATCAGATAAACCGAAAATCTGGAAAGTGCTAGTAGTCATGCTAGTCGGGTTGTTTTCGTTCTCATTCAATACTGAGATTTTCGGTACGGTGATGAGAATATCGATTTTGCCTCTGGGTGTATGGGTTTTATATGCATATTTCAGAAAAAATACCGAGGAGTGGCAGACGTACCGGCCTTTTGCCTGGTTTGGTTTTGCAACCAACTTTATCTTTCTCATCTTCTCGCTGCTAGCTGTTCCTATTTTTCAGGTCATTTATCCCGGAAATGAACCGTCAACTTATCTTTCGAACATTGACGACGCTTCCATTATTCCCATTCACCCTGGAGTAAAGCATCAGAAGCTGGATAAAGAAAACGCTTTGGCCACCATCCTTGATTTCAGTGAAGAACCGATACATAGTTCAGACTGGTATTACGGAGCGAATTTGGGAGAGGATTCGACAAACACACAAGAAAAGTTTCCTTACCAACTTATCGGAGCTATCCCTAAATGGGGCAGTGGACTGGTCTCCGTAGTTTATATCGAAGAGGATGGAAAAGGACTTTTGATATCCACCCCGAAAGAACAACGTTATTTTCGCTTTAAACACTCTCTGATTGAGGGGATAAATTAAGATGTCAAAGAAAAAACTACTGTTCATATTAAGTGTCATGGCCATATTACTGGTCATCAGTTTAATTTATTGGATTACTTCTACTAATCCGGGTTCCTTTCCAGATAAGGAAGAATTGATAAAGGAAATCAATCACATTTTCCCACAAGCAAATGTAAAAGAGATTCAAGACACCATCGCTCTTGATGAAAAACATATATTTGTTCCGTTTATATCGGAAGAAAACAAATATGGAGTCAGTCATTGGGTATGGCAAAAAAGAGAATGGGAGCTGGCGTCAGTCAATACAGGTGGTGAACCACATTCATGGCGTATTGAAGATGGAGTTTACTCCACTACCCACTTGGTGTGGAACATTGCTCCTGAAACACCGATTGAAAAGCTGAAGTTCTATCTGATAAAAGATCGGTCATTCCACATTACGGAAGGCATCGATTACTATGATCCAGGTGTTCAGCTCGAGGAAATAGTTGAACTCCCTGAAACATCATACGGTGTTATTCCATTGCCAGATAGATGGTCATCTATTTTAGCTTCATATACAAAGTTGGAGACAGCAAGACATCCAGAGGTGTTCAGCAATTCCTTTAATATAGAACACTATATGTATTTTGGCTGGATGGCCTATGATCATTTCGGTAAAGTGCTACCCCCAGTTAATTCGCTGAATGGAAGTGGCTTTGGTGGGGATGAACACATTGAGCATATTAGGTTACTGGATGAGTTAGAGATTGTGACAGTCGAGTAGCGATTCGAGTAATTATTAATGCCTGTAATCTAATGAAGTAGTTTCACACTTCACTCGATGACAGGCATTTTATTTTATATTCATTACTAATTGATTTTTAATCAAGTACCACAAAAAGTTCGATAAGAACCTGCTGAATCCCCAGGCACAATACAATAATCAGCCTTTTCACTCGTATGTTCAAAAGGACTCGAAACAACTTCAAGCAACTTCTCCATTACGCTATAATCTCCATGGTCCACTGCAGCTTCAAGAGCTTCTTCCACACGATGATTTCGTGGAATAATCGCTGGATTGGAATTCCTCATCAACTGTTGAGAGGATTCTTTAGATTCTTCCTGACTATTCAATCTCGTCTTCCAACGCTCATTCCATTCGACAAAATCTTCACTGTTGAACAGGTCTGTCTCTTCCAGCTTATCAAAAGTCAGTGCACGGAATGTATTAGTATAATCCGCACGATACTTCTGCATGATATTTAAGAGATCTTCAATCAAGGTTTCATCCTCTTTTTCTTCATTAAAAATTCCGAGTTTTGCTCTCATTCCAGCATACCATTTCTCGTGATACAACTTGTTGAATTTTGCAATCGCGTCTTGGGCCATTTTGATTGCTTGCTCCTGATCATCATGGAACAACGGCAATAAAGTCTCTGCAAGGCGCGCTAAATTCCAACCTGCCATGTATGGCTGATTGCCGTATGCATAACGACCTTGTTGGTCAATGGAACTGAATACCGTTGCTGGATCGTATTCATCCATAAATGCGCAAGGACCATAATCGATGGTTTCTCCACTGATGGTCATGTTGTCAGTGTTCATTACCCCGTGAATAAAACCAACGAGTTGCCATTTGGCAATCAAGTCAGCCTGACGTTTTATGACTTCCTGGAGTAGCGATAGATATCGATTTTCATCATCTGCAACATATGGATAATGGCGCTCTATTGTATAGTCAGCAAGAGTCCGGACGTCTTCAATTGTCCCGAAATTTGCAGCGTATTGAAAAGTACCGACACGCAGATGACTGGCAGCAACACGGGTAAGAATGGCACCAGGCAGTTGAGTTTCGCGGATGATGGACTCACCAGTTGTCACTACTGCGAGGCTGCGGGTAGTAGGTATACCAAGTGCATGCATGGCTTCGCTGATGATGTATTCACGTAGCATCGGTCCAAGTGCCGCTCGTCCGTCGCCACGGCGGGAATATGGAGTTGGACCCGAACCCTTGAGCTGGATATCAAACCGTTCACCTGAAGGGGTGATTTGTTCACCAATCAGCAGTGCACGGCCGTCTCCTAACATGTTAAAATTCCCGAATTGATGCCCAGCATAAGCTTGAGCCAGAGGTATTGATCCTTCAGGAATGCTATTGCCTGCAAGCTCCGCTACGCCGTCTTTACTTTTTAACTCATCAATATTCAATCCAAGTGATGTTGCCAAGGAATCATTAAATTTTATCAACTCAGGCGAATGCACGGCATTAGGTGTAATTATGGTGAAAAATGATTTAGGAAGTCGGGCATAACTGTTATCTAAGTTCCATCTGTTTTCAATTGCAGCTTTTTCTTTAGTCATTGTATCGCCTCCATATTTCTTATGATTAAATAATCATTTAGGTATTTTATGATATTGAGTACTATGCTTTATTCACTGAACAAGGACATTCTATTTTAGTGTTTTCTACTGTACTTTTATTATACCCATGCTACTTCTAGATATCGCTCTTGAAACACTTTTACGTATGTACCGAACTTTGCGTGGTTGAAATGTTCTATTTAAATGAAGAACCGGTTGTACTGAATGGTGAAAAGGTTGAAAAGCTGATAGGAAAAGTCCCAACTACTTCATATGAAGATGGCTTGAAACAAACCATTGCATATATGAAACAGAACCAATAGTAAACTATTTCACGTTCGTCAGCATGGCACTTCATTTCTTTTATCACAAGGTTTTCATGATACGATAGGGGTAGATAAGACAATGAAGTGGGGGGAGATTCAATGTTCCTGGAAAAGATAAAAAAAGGATTAAATCAAAATCAACCTCTGTTTATTGGCGAGGAGACCGCGATGCGTTCGGCGGTTCTGATTCCGCTTGTTCAAGTGGAGGGAGAATGGCATGTTCTGTTTGAAGTGCGTTCACTGACGATGAGAAAGCAACCAGGGGATATCAGTTTTCCAGGTGGACGAATCGATCCGACCGATGCATCCCCAATGGACGCAGCTATTCGGGAAACACATGAAGAGTTGGGAATTGATCCAACGGCCATTCATGTCCTGGGGCAGATGAGCGTCTTTATTCCAACATCATCGTTGGTGGTCTACCCATTTGTTGCAACCATTGATCACCATCAAACCTATTCCTTCAATCCAGATGAAGTGAAAGAGACATTTACAATCCCTGTTCAGTGGTTGTTGGACCATAAACCGTACGTGCACATGGTCCCCGTTCAACCGATGCCGATGGAGGATTTTCCTTATGATAAGATCGTTAACGGCAGTGAGTACCAATGGAGAGCACGGATGATGGAGGAATGGTTTTATGACTACGAGCAGTATACGATTTGGGGTTTGACAGCGCGGATATTAAAGCATTTTATTGAAACGGTATCAAATCAAATAGCGCCCTTATCTACAAAGGAAAACGAGCGATGATTAACTCACCGCTCGTTTTTTATCGTATTTCCACTGAAACAATTTGCTCAATGTAATGCGATGATGGTCAAATTTAATTTCATTAGCATTAAATAAAAGTGTGACTTTAAAACGATTACCTAAGGAGGCCAAGTCAGTGAAAGAAGTCATTCCTGACCAAGGAAAACAGAATTCTATATCGCCAGAAATTTATGCAGCAAAACTTGCAGTGATTGGAGGGGTACTTGCAACACTTGGAGATGCATTAGGAACGGTCGCTTCTGTATTAAGTCTTGAAAATACTATTGAAAGTGAACGTCAAGATAAAAAAAGTCAAGCAGATCAAGAACGCCAAATAGCTGACATGCAAAAACAAATTGACAACCTAACTAAGGAAGTCAATCGAATGAAAAAATGATTATGTTTTATAAAAAAGTACTATTTGGTTCTTATAAGAAATAACATCCCATTTTTCTTTTTGAACTACCTGCCACGATTAGTTGAATATGAAAAAAGTTGCCTAAGAATACCACTTAGGACCCTTTCTTGAAACTTTATTTGCTTTTTCATTATCCCTAGAACTAAACAGATCTTACTGCCTATCTTGTAATTCCCCTTTACTCCACTGTCAGTTCTTCCAATCCAATACTGATAGGACAGACAATTTCTATGTGATGAATTAGATTATTGTTACATAGAAATATGTAGAAGTATCTAAAAGAATAAGGAGGAGATTTTGTGCACGAGCATGAAATTTTAGGCATAAGATGGAACGACAATAATTTACATGTTCACCAATATTCCACGGAAACGACGATAAATGATGGTCATTCACATCTCGTTCAGGGAACGACTACCCCAGCAAATTTCACGATGGACCATGTTCATTATTATGAAGGAAATACCACTTTTGTAGGGCATGTTCATCATTTTTCAGGTGATACAGGACGTCCTATCTACTTGAACGATGGAACACATTACCATGAATTTTCAGGAACCACAACATTTAATGACGGACATGTCCATTATTACTCAGGATTTACAGGAAGAAATATGTCCTAGCATCCTTACTGAAAAAACAAAGACATACTGATTTATCAATAGCTGCAAAACTTCATATTAACTTTCCACTATATTTTTCTACACAAACTCCTAAAATGTTGGAAGACTTTCACCCTTTGTTCCACTGTAAGCTCTTGCAAATTCAAAGTACTTTTCAGCAAGGGCTGACGGTTTCCATTCTCGCAAAGATGTTTATAAGAACGAGGTTTCACGATAATAATGATGAAGCTTGTAAAAATAGCATCAATAAGAAATGAGCGGTGACTTAGTCACTGCTCATTTTTAATTCTAGAATAGGCAAACAGGTGATTAACAATAAAAACAGGACAATTCATGTACTTTGTAGAATCTACTAATAACTCTAAAAGATAGGGAGCGTGGAAGTATGTTACATGCAAAAGATGTTTTAGCGGATCAGTTGTTAGCAAATGCGAAGGACCCTAGTTGGTACGCTCCATTTTCAGAATCAGTGAAAAACTTGTCTGAGGAAGAAGCATTTTGGAAGCCAAACGAAAATAGTAACAGCATAGCTGAAATAGTCCAGCATCTCTTATATTGGAATCAAACATGGCAAACAAGGTACCAAAAATCTCACGTCAATGCTGTGCCTTCTATAGGAAATAATGATAAAAGCTTTATCATTCCTGAACATCAAACATTTACGGAATTAAAAAAACAACTGTTAGAAGTGCTATTACAATGGCAAGGTTTACTAACTGAAGAAAAAGTTGAAAGTGAAGTGAATGGTTTCCCTGAACATGTGGAGTGGTGGGCAGTAATCGGTAATGTCTCAACTCATAACGCCTATCACATTGGTCAAATCATTTATATTAGGAAGTTACAAAATAGCTGGAAAATAGAAGAGGAATAATAAAGTTTTTTGGTTTTAAGATTATCTTCTTTTCTAAAAGGGGTGTATGAAATGAATCAAACTGAATATGAATGGGTCAAACAAACTCGAGAAATCATTTTCGATTTTTGTAGTGAACTAGAACCAGATGATTTTACTCGCCAAGTGGATGGATTCGGTTTTCAAAGTATAAGAGACTCACTAGTACATATATCAGACTGTTATTATGCTTGGTTAGGTTCCTATATTTTATTAAAAACGAAGAAGCCACTTACGGCAAAGGAAGATTTGGTCGAAATAGGTTTGAATGAAATAAAAGTTTGTTTTAATCAAGTAGATTCGTTTGTAAATGAGGTATTTGAAGTATTCCCGAATCACATGGATGTGCCAATTGAAAGAGAGATTCCCTGGAGAGTAGGAGGAGAGATCATTTCTATGACGCCTGCTAAACTGCTCATGCATGTCATTACTCATGAATTTCATCACAAGGGTCAGATCGTAGCTATGGCGCGTCAAATGGGGTATGAACCCCCAAACACAGATGTGCTAGGAACTAGAGGTTAGAGAGATCTAGCTTCACTAAGATCTAATTGCTTTGGAGAAATTGATGGTTAACAAGGAGGGATATTCTTGGGAACAGAACTAAAGTTTAGAATTGCAGCAGAGCAAGATTTGGAGAGAATTGTGGAAATGCTGGCTGATGATGTTTTAGGTAGCAAGCGAGAACGGAACGAGAGGCCACTTCCAGACAGCTATCTCAAAGCATTTGAGGCAATTAATGCTGACCCTAACAATGAGTTGGTGGTAGCTTGTCGCGGAGATGAAATTATCGGAGTTCAACAAATTACATTTACTCCTTATATTACACATCAAGGTGGATGGCGGGCTACGATTGAAGGTGTGAGAACATCTTCTTCTGAACGTGGCAAAGGACTCGGAACCGAACTAATTCGCTTTGGGATTCAACGTGCTAAAGAGCGAGGTTGTCACTTGGTTCAGCTCACTACGGATAAAAAGCGGGAAGATGCCTTACGTTTTTATGAAAGTTTAGGCTTTAAAGCAACCCATGAAGGTTTAAAGATGTCCCTTTAATTTTTCAACCTCGGAATTTGATTACTTAGGATTCAAAAGCCAGTTGATAAAATCACTTGATATAACTTAAAACCTTTCTCACTTTGTCATCATCCAAAAGCCGTAGCATTCTTTCATCCTTATGTACATATGGTTCGGATAAGTGATTTTGTACAATACATTTGAGGTGTTGAGAATGAAGATTCTAAAAATCGTATTTGAAACCGTGAACATTCACGAAATGAAAAAGTTTTATACGGAAACTTTGGAGATGTCAATTGTAAGAGAAAATCAAAGCTTCTTTACTGTAAGAGCCGGAAATACGCTTATTACATTTCAGCAATCTCCCAATGTAAAGGCTCCTCTGTACCACTTTGCATTAAGAACCAGTTTACCTTTCTATGAATACATGTTTAAGAAATTGAAAAAATGTAACGTCAAGATTTTGCCTAATTCTGAAGGGGAATTGAGCGGGTATTGGAATGGGAAACAAGTTTACTTTACTGATCCTGACGGGAATATTGTGGAGATCCTTGAGCGCGAAATTCTTGAAGGTGAAGGTTGGTACGATGTTTGTGAAGTCGGGCTTCCTTGTGCAGATGTGAAGGGCATGAGAGATGTCTTGTCACCGATTAAAAATGTAAATCAAACTGAATCAGCCAACTTTAGTTTTTATGGTGATGATTTTGGGAGTTTTGTGTTGGTGAAAGAAGGCCGGCATTGGTATCCGACAAACCGACCAGCTACGATTCATCCATTAATAGTGGAAGTTGAAGGCGATCATTATCAAGTATTGAAACATTCAGATTTGCCTTATACGATTAAAGTGAAATGTCCTTGGTCTAATAGCCTTCCCGTGGTGCAGATGAGAATCGCCAGACCAACGGATCAACTTGATAGAATAGTAGAGTTTTATGAAGCAGGGTTGGGTCTCAAAAGAGTAGGAGAGTTTTGGGACCATGACGGATATGACGGGGTGATGTTCGGGCTTCCCGACAAAAACTATCACTTGGAGTTTACGAGTCATGTATCAGGGACCCCATGCCCAGCACCAACTAAAGACAATTTACTTGTTCTTTATTTACCGAATTGGGATGTAATTACCGATGTTGCTAAGAGATTAGAAAAGATGGGATACCCGGAGGTTGAAGCGGAGAATCCTTATTGGCAAGACGATAGCATTACAATTGCAGATCCGGATGGGTGGCGGGTTGTCTTGTTTTGCTCGACAGGGTTGTAGCAACAGCTACACCTTTAAAGGTATGTCCAATCCTGAATAGCAGACAAAGCAGTTAGGAGATATCGTCCTAACTGCTTTGTCTTTTCCATGTCTAATACCTATCGATTGCTATTACCCATTCTTCTCATCGAAATATTCTCATTTACCATTTTATACATGGACTCAACACCATCCTCAGATGCAACGAAATCAAATGCATTTTCTGCTTGAATGCCGATGGTGCTTGCTTCTTTTGCGGCATCCATGTTGGCTCCGATGAAAATGAACTCCCATTTCTGTTTCTCTTCCTGGTGTTTAATTAGCTTTTTCACTTTTTCATGCGTAAATTCACGGCTTGCATTTTCCATTCCGTCTGTTGTAATGACGAATATGACTTTGCCCGGTTTAAGCTCGTCTAATGTTTTGGATAATCTGCGGTCCACATCCAAAATGGTTTTCCCGACTGCATCAAGCAAGGCAGTTGAACCTCTTACATAATAATCATCACTAGTTAGCTTTGCACCAGCTGCATTAATGCCGTTCCACAAAATTTCATATTCGTGGTCAAACAGGACTGTCGTAAGGGAGACTTCACCATCAAGTTCACACTGCTTTTCAATAAAGGAATTGAACCCTCCGATTGTATCTTTTTCTAGTCCAGACATCGAGCCACTTCGATCAAGCAAGAAAATAATTTCTGTACGATTGTTATTCAAAGTCATCATCCTCTTTCGTTTGTTGGTAAGATAATCATAACCAGTTTTTAAAATGATTTGGTCGCCTGCAAAGCGACATTTTAGGAGGCGGATGTTTTTGCTCAATCAGCACATTTTGAATGAATTAGCAGAGTACATACAGAATCACTTACATAACGAGATAATGACCATGACATTAGAGTCTCAAGTGGATTTGGAGTACTGCCGACAATCGGAAAATATCACGATTGATTTGGAGGACTATATAAAAAATCATCGCAAGCCTACATTGAATCAAGTGTTATTTCGCTTCATTGATCATGCTGGAGTGAGTGATGTCGATATTTACAAAAAAGCGGGAATCGATCGCAAACTGTTTTCGAAGATTCGCTCCAATCCTGACTATCGTCCAAGTAAAAATACAACCATTTCGCTTGCTTTGGCATTGCAGCTCGATAGCGATGACACTGAAGAGCTTTTGAGTGCTGCAGGATACTCATTATCAGATAGCAATGTCTTTGATCTAGTCATCCAGTACTGTCTGGAAAATAGTATTCACGACATGTATTCGGTCAATGTAGCGTTAGACCATTTCACTCAGAAAACGTTATAGGGGATTGATACTGCTTAAGAAGTAAGACAGAAAATAGAGGTGTTTCATTAAAGATGTTAAGAGAAAAGAAAGTGCGTGGAAAAACAAGGAAGTTCCGTAATTTTAGAAACAATATTGAAGAATGGTCACAATCGCTACCAGTCCCACCAGACTTAAGCCCTTCGTATCTAGGATGTAGATCCTATAGTTTTGATGATATATACGAAGATTTTGGGGATTACAGTAAGTTTCCTAAATCCCAAAAAAGAGAGTTCTTACAAATGATTATTAACTTTGTTAAAGCATTGCATGATTTGAAAACAGAAAAAGAAAAGGAATATAGAATCATCTGTTTTCTACCGATACCAGATTTATATCGAGTCTTAGTTATGGTGGGTTACACTCAAGCAGGATTAGAAAGTTTTTATGCAGGATTAAATCATAACGGCGAATTCAATAAAGTATTCTCACCCTCTACTAATGTCCAGTATCTTCAAAATGAATGGGGTCTGCATATACCTGATGGATTAGAAGTTAAAGGATTCGAGGGAAATGATGGATCTTTTGAAGGGGACTCCATTTGGTTTATTGGAAACGTAAACTGATGAATATCAAAGACCAATGAACGTATTTGGCAGTATCAACATCTGCTGAAATTGCAGAACAGAAATCAGAATCTTTAACTACACATCATAAAACTCGGAGGTGTCCATATGTATGATCCAACCGTTTTCGAGAACTTAAAAGTCGCATTTGAAAATCAGGTGTACGATCTGGATACGATCGAACGAAAAATTGACATTACAAACCGGGTCGATCAAATGGATTTCTCCGTTATGGGCAGATATTTTGCCATCCAATTTACATTGGCAGGTCAACCAGAAGTGACAGCGGAAATTGTTTTAGAAGCTTCTTTGGAAGAGTTAGCTGCGGAGATTTTGGAGAAGCCTGATACAAGCCCAGGGTGTTCCCTCGTATTAAGATTTCATAAACGTGTTCAACAAGTATCCGAGCAATGCATGAAGATCGAGCAAGCTTTGCATGGTATATGGGAACCAGACCAAAAAGTAAAACAAATATTGAGTTTTGAGTATGGACAGGAAGCGTCAAGTTACTTGAACAAAATTGAAGTGGCATTTAATCATAAAATCAATGAAGAGCATATGGGGGAGCTAGAGGATTTTCTTGAGCATGTGTTGGAAACGTTGGTCGTGTTGACGGATATTTAGCATGTACTTCGAATTATAGCTTTTCAAAGTGTTCACGACCTCACTTCCTTGTTTTAAAGTACGGATAACCTATTTTTGTACAACCTGGAGAGGAATTCTGTCTACCTGGAAGGCCAAACTGTCTACCTGGTTTAGAAATTGATTGCGTGCCATCATAAATCACACCATATTTACTGTGGTTTTGAAATCAACCACAAAAAAGCAGTTAGGAGATACTTTCCTAACTGCTTTTCCTTATGCTTCAACGTTTTTAGCTTTCATCCAAATCCATCTTGAATTGAATGTTGTACGTAGACTCAAATCTTCTATAAATCCTGCGCCTGTGTAGCATTTTTGTGCACGGCTATTTTCAGGCTCGATTCTTAAAAAAACCCATGGGTAATCATAGGCTAGACATTCCTTCTGAAGCATTCGCACAAGTTGTTTTCCGATTCCTTTGTTGCGATAGGAAGGGTGGACAATCAAGTGAGCCAGTTCCAAGTCCTGCTCTTCAACATCTACCCAAATTTCTCCATAAGCTACAGGCTGTTTTTCCTCCATTAAAATGTAGCCAAATTGGTCAGGAGCTTCATGCCAGCTACAATACATATCCGCAGAATAGACGTCTTCACCTGTTGCATAAAAACAATCTGTATCATTTTGTAACCATTCAGAGATTGTAGGTTCATCCGATAATTTAGCATTTCTTATTTTCATTATAACTAGCTCCTTACCAACAGGTACTTGATGCATTAAATTATATACTAAAACTAGATGTAGCCATCTATTTAGCTGCTGTTGGGAATAATGAATTTCTTTTCTGAAATCTAGAGCATATAATTATTTTGATAAACAATACAAGATTCAGTAACTTCATAGAGATGTATCTTAAGAAAAGAGGACAAACCCATGTCGCCAAAACCTGATGATTCAGGAGTCAACAACAATCAATCTGATTGGATAAAGAGTTATATAGATTCTCCAGAAAAACAACAACAGCTATATCGAAGGACTTTATGGATTGTCGTCATTTCGCAAATATTCGGAGGGGCAGGTCTAGCTGCGGGAATAACAGTCGGAGCACTCCTTGCACAGGATATGCTAGGAACAGATAGTTTTGCAGGAGTTCCTGTCGCATTGTTTACACTAGGTTCCGCTGGGGCTGCACTGGTGGTAGGGAGACTTTCTCAACGCTATGGGCGCCGTTTTGGACTCGCGACTGGATTCCTTGCAGGTGGTATTGGGGCAATTGGTGTGGTGATTGCAGCATTAACTAACAACATCTATCTGCTTTTTGCTTCCTTGCTGATCTACGGTTTCGGCACTGCTACCAATCTACAGGCACGTTATGCGGGTACTGACCTGGCAACTTCCAAACAGAGGGGAACTGCAATCAGCATTGCCATGGTTTCCACAACACTCGGTGCAGTTGCGGGTCCGAACTTGGTCGGTGTCATGGGTAAGTTTGCTACGTCACTTGGTGTCCCTGCACTGTCGGGTCCGTTCATTTTAGCAGCCGCAACGTATATTGTTGCAGGTCTGGTACTTTTAGTTTACCTTCGTCCTGATCCGCTCGTCGTATCAAACGCAATTGCAGATGCGCAGATAAAGAACGTGAGTAATCTTGTTGATACGACTTCCCACACATTAACAAACAACAATCGAGGAATCGTTCTTGGAGCAACCGTCATGGTCATAACCCAAATGGTTATGGTTGCTATTATGACCATGACTACCGTACATATGAGGCATCACGGACATGGATTGGATGAAGTCGGAATGGTCATTGGCCTTCATGTTGCGGCCATGTATCTGCCCTCCTTGGTGACCGGAGTTCTCGTTGACAAGTTTGGAAGAATGGTCATGACCATCGCTGCTGGTGCCACGTTAATGGCTGCCGCAATTGTAGCGGCTGTTGCACCCGCCGATTCTATGCTAGTACTTATCATTGCACTAGTTCTCCTAGGTCTTGGTTGGAACTTTGGATTGATCTGTGGCACAGCGTTAATCGTGGATTCAACTCACCCAACCGCTCGTGCAAAGACTCAAGGGAAAGTGGATGTTTTGGTAGCATTAGCAGGGGCAACTGGCGGAGGCTTTTCCGGAATGTTTGTGGCACTAACTAGTTACTCCACTCTGTCACTTGTTGGAGGCTTTCTCTCATTACTGCTCATTCCAGTTGTTATCTGGTCACGTAATCACACAAAATAAGAAAAAGGGAGTTCAATTCGTAAATGAATTGAACTCCCTTTTTCTTATTGAAAATCAACCAATGGCTCTGTAAATTTATGTTAAAATAAATAAAGTGAAAATTTAATCTTTGGAGAGTGGAGCGACATGCCAATGGAACAGGAAACAATGGGTATGTTAGTCGCTGGGTTTTCAATCGTAATGGGTATCGCGTTTATTGTGGTATTGAGATTGTTATTCTCAAAAGAACGAAAACCATTCAGAGCGGCGTATGCATTGGTACTTGGTTTTTTTGTGTTTTTTAGTTCGGCCGTAAGCCAAGCACTAAAGGCGATTACTTTTGATATAACTCATCCAATGGCATCCGAAGAAATCTCTCTGCTTCTAGGAATTGCGGGAGCTTTATGGGCAGTAAGTATGTTGTTTTTATTGTTGGGGTTATTCAAGCTTTCATCTGTCAAAAAAACAACAGTGGTAATCAATAATTAAATTATTGATCGCCTTTCATTAAATCTAAAAGGTTTTGAAAAAGGAGCATAACATGGAAATTAAGTTTAAGGATTTTTTTAAAGAAGAATTAACAATCAATGAGATACAGGTCGCTTTAGAAAACGGTGAAATAACCTCAAAAGAGATGGTTATGTATTACCTTCAAAGAATAGCCAAATATGACCAGGACGGTCCAAAAATAAATTCTATCCTTGAAATAAATCCGGATGCAATATTTATTGCAGAAGCAATGGATTATGAAAGAAAAACAAAAGGAACGAGGGGGCCTTACATGGTATCCCAGTTTTTCTTAAAGACAATATTGAAACAAGTGATTCCATGCATACCAGTGCAGGAACACTTGCACTAGAAAATAATATTGCAATGAAAGACGCGTTCCTTGTTCAAAAACTCCGTGAAGCAGGTGCAGTCATCCTAGGTAAGGCAAATATGACAGAACTGGCTAATGGCATGTCGAATGAAATGTGGGCAGGCTATAGCTCCAGAGGCGGACAAGTATTAAATCCATATGGCGATGCGAACCTTTTTGTTGGTGGATCAAGTTCAGGATCAGCCGTTGCCGTTGCTGCAAATTTCACCGTATTGTCTGTCGGCACTGAAACAGATGCTTCCATTCTGAGTCCTGCAATTCATAACTCTGTTGTTGGAATTAAACCAACAGTAGGTTTAATCAGTCGCACAGGGATTATTCCGTTTACATATTCACAGGATACAGCCGGACCTTTTGCAAGAACGGTTACTGACGCTGCTATCTTATTAGGTTCCTTAACAGGTTTCGATAAAGGCGATCCAGCTACATATAAAAGTGAAGGTATTTCACTCCAGGATTATACGATCTATTTGGATTCCAATGGATTAAAAGGTGCCAGAATCGGCGTATTCAATAATGCTTCTGACGATTACCTTCAATCAGGAGAATATGATAAAACTCTATTTATCAATGTACTTCAAACCTTACGTGGCGAAGGCGCAGAAGTCATCGAGGATATCGAAATTCCTTCCTACCATCGGGAATGGAGTTGGGAAGTATCTATATATGAACTAAAGCATAGTTTAGGAAATTATTTATCCCAGTTACCATCCTATGTTCCAGTTCATTCTTTCACAGAACTAATCCAATTCAATAAACAGCATGAACAGAGGGCGTTAAAATATGGTCAAGATAAGTTGGAATATCGAGAGGCCATACCCAACACGCTAAGAAATCCTGAATATTTGAATGCGAAATTGGAAGATTTGTATTTTTCGCAGGACATGGGTATTGATTTTACTTTGAAAAAATATGACCTTGATGCAATCATTTTCCCTTCTTATATTGGTTCCACAATATGTGCAAAAGCTGGGTATCCGTCTATTGCTATTCCTGCTGGATACATGGAAAGTGGTAAGCCATTTGGTATTACTTTTGCTGGTGCTGCTTTTAGTGAAGGGATACTAATCAAACTCGCTTATGCTTTTGAACAAGCTACTAAACATCGGAAACCACCGAAGTAACGATTTCAAAGAATTAAATCATGCCAAGATAGTTCCCAAAACAAAAAAGACGCCCACGGAATTACTGGATGTCTTTATGAGGCCGTACGTTTATGTTCTTAATTTTGTGCGGTAAGATGTCATTGCTTGTTGTAGTTGACTGTGAACTAACAAAGAAAACCTACATCAGTTTCCCTCAAATCCTTTTGACCGTTTAGAATAATGAGCATTTCCAGCGCAGACATTTCAGGAAGGTTTTCCAGGAAAGATTGTGCTTCATCATAATTTGAAAAGGCAAAAGACTGAAGTTCTTCTTTAAAAGCCCAACCTTGATTTACAGTTTCTAACATAAATATTCTTACTATCGGACACTTTGAAGATGGGTGCAAGTTTTCCCCGGCAATTGCGAGTCCAATATCATTTGTAGGGTTGAATATAGTCGTAAGAACCTCCATCTCATCTTCGAAATTCTTCGGAATAAATATGTTTACTGCTTCTTTATTCATAGTATATATTCCTCCCTAATCTAATTATGTTTTCCTATCTAATTATGTACGACGCTTTGAAATGCTGTTTACTCAGGTGATCTACTTGGTTTTTCGAAGAGCCAAATTAAAAACAAAGCCCAAAGTAGCAATTGAACGTTTTTTTGCGAATACGAAAGAGAATCATGGAATATGTTAGAAAATTTTAAAGAGATTTTACAAAATTGTTTATGCAAGCGATATTTACTTTGCTGCCATTTACTTTAAGTAAATGACGATGGGGACTTGGGATAGTTCACAAACAACCTAATTACCACCTCCAAGAGGTTTGCCACTGCCTAACTCCACTATAAAATCACAAAAATCTGTCCCTTATGAACCAACTGGAAAGATTTTTGTCTACAGCCTGAAATGAGAAATCCATATATTAGGATTTCTCTTTTTTTATTTCCACTCAGTTGGGAAACTTTTGTTAAAATCTATCAATAAATAGGGTATTTTAGTTTTTGTTTCCCAACAAAAAGAACTATTTTTCAAAAATAATAGTGTTACCATTTTAATGGGAGATAAAAACTATTGTACTAGAGGGAATTTTAGATATATCTAGTTCTTTTTAAATTTCCATTAGAATCGTATGTTTTAACCATGTAATGAGTGCCTGCACCATCTGTATACTTATACCATTTTTCATACCATCCATCATTTAAACTAGAAATCTGTATAATACCATGTCCATGTATAACCACACTTCCATCATTCGGAATAGAGTACATTCCAATCGTTGATTCGGCTGGAGTTAAAGAATTAGCCTTGTTTGATGCTGCTTCGGTGTCATTAGTCAAAGCTCCTGACAACAATGTTGCGGTTAATGTTGCAGTAATAAGTACCTTCATCATACTTCCTCCTCAATTTTTATTAATCTATCTTAATCATTGTATAATAGCATAACAAGAAAAAAATACCATTTTTATAAGTTAATGAAAAATTATACAATTATTATGAAAACGCGCCAAAATAATAGATTAAATAAAAAAGCTTCACAGCCCACTATGATCAATAATAAGTGACAAGCTAGGGCTTATACCCAGAATTAAGTAAGAGTTTATTTCATGGAAACATAGTCATTCATAAACCGTAGAAGTTAATAATTCATTATTCGTGAATAATTTTAAATGATAATGGAAAAAAAAAACAAAACTTTAACTATTATTTAACAAATTTTCCTGTTAAAGTAATTTTAAGGGGAGGTGATTAAATATGAGTACAGTAATGAGAAATGATCTGAATAAAGTGGTAATCGCTCTAATTGTTGGTGGATTAATGCTTTCAATTATCAATGTATTTTCACCTGCAGAGATTGTTATGGTCCTACAAAGAGCTGGCTATAATGTTCCTAATTATGTAGGTGATTCGCTAACAACAATCGGGACAGTTTATGGAGTGCAAGCTTATTTGTTAAGTTTCCTTGGAGTAACGATTGCTCCAGCTCTTGCAGCAGCTATCGTAGCTTTAAGTGTTGGTGCGTTATAAGAAAGAATCATAAAATTGCAGCATTATAAAACACCTACCTCAATTTTTAAATTGGGATAGGTGTTTATAATAACGATAGATATCACCTTATACTAAAGCATAAGGTTAATGATTTACCTTTCACTGAATTCCATAATTCGAATAAAAAACAAAGTTGTAAAAATTCTTATTCCATTGCGGTTTGTTTTAGTAAAGAATAAATTTTCAGAATTGAGTTTATATTTAGTGTGGTTCTACAAATTGAGAATTCGAAGAATATAAAAGACGCCGGGTTATAAAGTTACACTTTTTCACATTTATGAATTTAAATACAAGTAATTTATATAGGAGAAAACTATAGTGAATTTATCCATTAATAATTTATCTTTAAAACAAACTTATTTAATTTTATTATCATTATTACTAGTACATGTATTGATGGCCTATACAACTAACAACCTATATATGGACGAAATTTACGTTTTCCAAGACAGTATAGAAAGCGTTAAAGTTCTAACATCTATTATTACCTTAATTATAGCTGGTATAGCTCCACTTTTTACAATAGGTTCATTTTTTATAGTATTAATGGTAACTGCGATGATTCAAGTTATAAAATCTCTCGATTATAAAAAAGAGATTCTAAAGATTGCCACGTTCTCATACTTACCTTTATTTATAGGAACATTAATAAATTTCATTTTAACTCTTATTCTGGGTTACTCGGAAAAAGGGTATATTACCTTTGCAGGAGTTGCTAATAAAAGTGAAGGATTTATTAGCGAATTGCTTATACAATTATCACCTTTTCAAATAATAAGTTACATTATGTTAGCATTTCTCTATAAAAGCTATTATCAAAAATCTATAATAACTTTTTATATCATCTTCTTAGTTTTTGCTATTTTTTCAATAATGAATCTAGTGGTTAAATAGGTGCTTCAATGGGGATGAAAAGGAATTTTACAATAACTGTTATACTGTACATAGTAGGTCTAATTCTAGGGATATCAGTAGGAGAATTAATTAATTTAAATTTAGAAAAAATTGATAGTACCCCCAATCCTGATAGATTAGGAACTACATTTTTTATTATGAAACGAAATTTAATAGTTTTTATAATCTTACTATCAGGAATAATCTTATTTAAGATTCCTACTATAATAAATCTAATATTCAACGGAAGTATATTAGGTTTCATGTTGTCCGGAATACCAGAGAAAGAATTATTCGTAAATATAATTGCTATTTTAATTCATGGAATTCCTGAGCTAATTGGTTTTTTTATCGCCGCAGCTATAGCATTTAATGGATATGAGGATTTTGTGAATAATAAAAGAAGAGGATTTAAAATTTTATTGTTTGGCATCACCTTAATTGTATTAGCAGCATTTTTAGAAACTTTCATAAGTCCAATTGTATTTACTAGTTAAAGGGGTGTAAATAATGCTTTATTTAAGAATTTTTGCAGTGATTTTTTTCTTACTTATGCTATTTGTTAAAACTAATAATATTGAAATAAATCTTATACATGATACTACGCTTCACTATATCTTTAACGGATCGTTGTTATTTTTAATGTTTAATATAATTCTGCCTATAGTAACAACAATAAAACTTAAAATTTGGAAAGCAAAAAGTGATGAATACAGCAAAAAAATTAATATAGATGGAAAGGTTGTAGATGTTTATCTAGCCACTAATATCTTTACTGATAATGCAATTGTATTATATGGATGGAATAATCCAGTAATAGTACTGGGAGAAAATATTGTGGAAAAATTAAATGATTCTCAAATAGAATTTATAATTTCTCATGAAACTTTTCATATTAAAGATAATCATTTAATAAAAAGTTTTATCTCAGTTTTTTTTGCTATGGTTCTCGCCCCTATAATAATACTAAATTTATCTTCCCTTACCATTAATTATTCATTGGCCATAACAATATTTTTATGTTCTTCTCTATATATTACTACTTTATTTTTACATTATAGTCTTTTACGAAGAAATGAATTTAAAGCGGATATATATGCTGCAGGTATTGTAGGTAAGGAAATCGCTATATCAACCTTAAACCACCTCAAAGGAATACATAGCATAAAAGAGAATAAAATTAGTATGTTAGAAACTCATCCATCTGTTAAAAGAAGAATAAAAAAAATCGCAGAAAACGCGTAATTCGTAGATACGATTTATTTGGAATTTTACCTATCCCTCCAGCAAATCCTTCCGATTTTTCTTGTATTCCGCCAAAAGTAAAGGTAATTTATTTTAGTTATTTTATCTTTCTACAGAATATTGCGGACACCTTCATTGCATCGTTTGTTGAGTATACTAATTTACTATTAGTTTTTAAGATATAATCCAGAAAAAAATTATCTGAAAATGAAATCAAAACTATTAGCTGATTTGGGAACCTGGCTAATTATCGCTAATAATGAATTTCTCTAGCGAAAGGGATTTTTTACATCATAATAAAAGAATTTATGTCGAGTTCCGTATCCAGAAGCTTTAATTTCTACTTGGTGCATGGCTCTCGTTTAATTGGAAATTTTTTTCGGATATTTAATAAAGGGAGTTGAAAATCAAATGTTTGGAGAAAAACCTAAGTGTATGAATTGTCATAAAGAAATCAAAGAAGATGACCAAGTTTTCATGAAAATTCGTTTTCCCAAGAGAGGTTTTACTGAAATTAAAGCTTTCTTGATGAATGAAGGAAAATTCATTTGTGAAAATTGTTTTAACCAAAAATCAATTTAATTATTCTAAATAGAAAAATCTATGGGGGTGCTTTTTTGGTAACATCAGCTATGCAATTAATAAATCTGAAGAAAACTATTAGAAATAAATCTATTATTAAAGGTTTAAATTTCTCAATAAATGCCGGAGAAGTATTTGGATTTATCGGTCCGAATGGCGCTGGAAAAACTACGACTATTCGTATGATGGTTGGCTTGATGGACATTACAGAAGGTGATGTTTTGATTGAGGGGAAAAGTATCAAAAGTGATTTTAAAGGTGCTATTCAGCACGTAGGAGCAATTGTGGAAAATCCTGAAATGTATCCTTTTTTAAGTGGCTGGAAAAATCTTCAGCAATACGCTCGGATGATTGGTGGAATTTCAGAAAGACGAATCAAAGCAGTCGTATCGCTTGTTGGATTGGAAGAGGCGATTCATGAAAAAACCGGCAGGTATTCACTAGGTATGCGTCAGAGACTAGGCATTGCTCAAGCCTTGCTTCACCGCCCTTCCATCCTGATTTTGGATGAACCGACCAATGGATTGGATCCTTCTGGAATAAAGGAAATTCGTCAATACATACGGAATTTAGCTGAACAAGAAAATGTAGCCGTCATAGTTTCCAGTCATCTGTTATCAGAAATCGAGTTGATGTGTGATAGGATTGGTGTCATTAAAAATGGAGAAATGATTGCTATTAATTCTGTAAGAAATTCCAAAAAGGGAAATGACTTAAAAAGCATATATATCGAGGCAGAACCATTGGAACAAGCCAAACTTTATTTAGAAACACAATTGGAAAACGAAGTCACTGTAAATAAGAAAGAAGTCATCTTGTCTATAAAAAAAGAAGAAATACCTCAAATTCTAAAAAAATTACTTAGTCAGGATATTAATGTTTTTGGTGTACGTGTCCTTCAATCCACGTTGGAAGATAAATTCTTTGACTTGATAGGAGAAAATACCATTGAGTAATTTTATGAATCTTGTTTGGAACGAACAAATAAAATTGTATGCAAAAAAATCTACTTGGGTGATGATAGCCTTATTAGCGGTAATTTCTTTGGCTGGTGGCCTAGTTAATAAATTTATGGATACAAATGTCAAGATGACGGAATATAGTGAAGACTGGAAAACAGAACTTCAAGAAGAAAATAGAGCCTTGTCAACTGAGATGGAGGAAGACGAGTTTGCTAAAGTATCTAATCCCAAACAGATTGAAAAGAATAACTATTATTTAGAAAGCGATATTAAACCTCAACCCTATGACGGCTGGCAATATGTTTTGGACCATGCTTTCTTCACATCCATCATCAGTTTATTTACGATAATTGTTGCCGCAGGTATTGTCTCAAATGAATTTAAGTGGGGAACAATAAAACTCCTACTGATACGACCGATATCACGTACAATTATTTTATTATCGAAGTATGTATCTGTTTTATTGTTTGCCTTAACTCTTTTAGTTTCTTTACTTCTATTCTCTTGGGGTGTTGGTGCACTTTTATTCGGTCTTAATGGAATATCCCCGACGATCGTGCAAGAACAACCGAACGGATTTTTCCCGAAAAATGTAACAACTGAAATCCTACTAGAATATGGGTTAAGTATGATTACGCTTATTATGATGGCGACATTTGCATTTGCGATTTCTGCAATTTTCAGAAGCAGTGGTATGGCAATCGGTTTGGCGATTTTCTTAATGATGACTGGTAATTCAATAGTTATCTTTATTTCGCAATATGAGTGGGCAAAATATATCCTATTTGCTAACACTAATTTACGTCAATATTTAAACGGTTCCCAACCTATAATTGAAGGGATGACCATGACATTCTCTATTATCATTTTGTTTATCTACTTAGCTATATTTTTAGGTGCGTCATGGTCCGCTTTTACTAAGCGAGACATTGCAGGATCATAAATATTTAGTATAAAAGGAGGAGCATATAAATGCTTCTCCTTTTCATAATCAATAGAATGTTATTGATTTAAGTCCTTCTTTAATGGATAACTAAAGGAATAGCCGCTAATATTTCTGCTATGAAGGAAATATGGAAGAGTAATTTCGTCTACGTACCTTGTAGGTAACGTGCGTTCTCGACATAAGTATTGTATTCTTTCTGGGTAAATTCTCTAATAATGTTTACTTGGTGCTCTTCCTCTCTTACCTGCTCAGTACTGCCGATTCTGTTGAAATTAAATATGGAGGTGTTACATTGAATAGTCCTATTCTAAATCAAATTGGAACGGTCTTTATTCCAGTAAGTAACATAGAACAAGCTCGAGATTGGTATTGTGACATATTAGGTGTACCAGCAGATGGAGAAATTCAGTTCGGTCATATTTATGTAATACCTATGAATGGTACAGGCATTGTATTAGATAGCAAAATTTTCTCAGAAGAAAATATATTTAAAAACCCTGTATTCCATCTCAATACAGAAAATATAGAAGAAGCTTTTCAATACATGAAGAAAAATCAAGTTGAGTTAACAAGTGATATCGAACATAATCACTATTTCAATTTTAAAGATCCTGATGGAAATCATTTAATGATTTGTAAGTGTTAACGAATCATTTTACGATAATTAGTCCTAATAAATTGAAGGAAGTAATAAATAATGAGTTTTCAAATCACAAGAGAATTAAATAATGACGACAAAAATCACATTAATAATGAGCTATATAAATTTAACTTGGCTCATTTTCCAGAGGATTTAAGAGGGCGGTACGAACAAATCAATTTATTTCTTAAAGATGAAAATGGTCTTGTTCGTGGTGGTTTATTAGGTGAAGCGTGCTGGAATTGGTTAGAAATCCACACTTTATTAGTTGATGAAGAAACTCGGAAATTCGGGTATGGCTCCAAGCTATTGATGGAAGTCGAGCAAATCGCATTAGAGAAAAAATGCGATTTCATCAAGGTAGATACATTAAGTTTTCAGGCGTTAGATTTCTATAAAAAAAACGGTTATCAAGTATTCGGAAGTATTGATAATGTGGGCAGAGAATTCACGCATTATTATTTAAAAAAGGATTTGAATATTTAATAGTAGGCGATATGAAAAGCTACAAAAAGTAATATTTTTCGTAGTCATCGGAGGTACATAATGGAGTTTTATCAATTTAATAAAGAAAGTGGTAAGCAGATTTCAAAATTCAACTCAGATTTTATTATGTCTCGTATTATTCAAACTGATAAGACAACTAACATTGGTTGTATGCATTTAGACAAGAATGGTATTGTAGGCTATCACCAAGCGGTAGTTCCTCAACTCTTGTTAATCTTATCCGGAGAAGGTACTGTTCGTAATGATAAAGAAGAATACTTTAAAGTCCAATCTGGAGATGCTGTATTTTGGGAGAAAGATGAGTGGCACGAAACGAAATCAAATGATGGATTAACTGCTATTGTAATTGAAAGTACAGAATTAAATCCTTCTTTATATATGCCATTAAAGAAATAGTTATAGTTTTGCTAACGGGTGTTTTACATCAAAATCGTTGAACGATAATGGAGGTAGACATAAATGAGAATTCAAAAAGCAACATTAAACGAGCTTGAGTCGCTAACAGAACTATTTGATTTATACAGATTGTTCTATGAACAAACGTCTAATCTGGAAGGTGCAAGAGAGTTTTTGAGAGAAAGGTTGATTAACGAAGAGTCAGTAGTTTTTATAGCATTTGATGAGAATAATCCTGTTGGTTTTGTTCAGCTATATCCAACATTTTCATCAGTTAGTATGCAGCGGTCATGGGTGTTAAATGATTTATATGTGAAAGAAAATGCTCGTAAAAAGGGATTTGCTGAGAATTTAATAAAGAAGGCAATTCATTTTGCAGAGGAAACAGGTGCAAAAGGAGTTTCGCTTGAGACAGGTAAGGAAAACATTACAGCACAAAGGCTTTACGAAAAAATCGGATTTATAAAAGAGTCAAATTGTTTTTATTATTTTTCAGTTTAATAGTAATCAAACCAACGAGTGCGGCAAATTAAAAGTTAGGAAAGCAAAACAAATTGGATTGATAAAACATCTAAAAGAAGGATAGTTCAAGAAAGGATTGTTAATTACGATGAAAAATGAAGAAAATTTGAAGATAAAAAAGGTCATAGAGTGCGAGATTGATAACGAAATAACTGAGAAGATTCAAGAGTTATTGACTGAGAGTTTTCAGGGTATTTATCCAAACAATAGAATTTATTTTAAACAAGTGCCTCATTTTAGATTCTTAGCCTTTAACGAGGATAAACACCTTCTTGCACAAGTTGGGTTAGATTACCGAGTTATGAATCTTAATGGAAAACTTATAAAAGTGCTTGGGATAATTGATTTATGTGTTTCACAGGAATCCCGTGCAAAAGGAATAGCTTCACTTTTACTATTAGAAATCGATAAGTACTGTGTAGGGAAGGATATTGATTTTATAATTTTATTTGCCGACAATCAAACATTGTATTTAAAGAACGGCTACAAATCTGTTAAGAACAAATGTAAATGGTTGAAAATCGATGATAGAAATCAAACTATGCTGGGAATAGGCTATGAAGAAATTAGTGAATTGATGATTAAGAAAATTGGTATGAATGAATGGACTGAAGGCGATATAGATTTTCTAGGTTATCTCTATTAAGATGGGGAATTAAATTAAGAATTGAATAGAATAGAATCCTGGAGGGTGTTGAAGTATCATTTTTCGTCAATTATGTCCCAATGCTTTCCGTCATGTCCTCCACAAACGTTTTAAAGAAATATATCCATACCATATAAAAGAGAACTAATGTCTATAACTTTTAAAGTCTCCTGGAAGTTTTATATCCTCGAATGTCCCTCCTTTATCTCCTCTTTTTATTTCTATCTATTTATTTACATAGCTTTTACTTCTGCTTCATAATGCACATACAATTCTCCCGTAAACTGATGATGGAATAAATTTACTTGGGAGGAATTTTGCTAGATGAACAAGAAATTTTTGGTGCCTATAGCGTTGATGAGTAGTTTAACATTTTCCACGGTAATTCCTTCACCAACCGAGTTATTGCAGAATAGCCAAACACATGTTGAGGCCGCAGCATTCTCTCCAATCCTCATTACGGAACTGTTGCCTAACAGCAATAATGTAGCTGATACGTCAACGGATGCGTTTGAGTTTATCGAACTATATAACAATAGCACCCAATCAATTGATTTAAAGAATTACAAGTTAGTCTACGGATATCCAGATGGGAAAATGGTAGATTGGACATTTAATGAAGACAAAGCGATTGCTCCAGGCGAGACACTCGTCGTGTGGGTCAAAAATAAAGCAAATACGAATCTGACTCTTGCAGATTTCAATACTGAATTCAATACCCAGTTATCGGAAAGTCAGTTTACCTACATCGAGTCGGATGGAATGGCAAACTCTGATGAGCGAACGATATCGGTTGCGGATACGTCCAACAATATTTTCACTTCAGCAAAATATGTGAAAGCTGATGTCGGCCTGAATAAAGGTATTCAATACAAAGCCGGGGAAGACGGGAAAACTATGGACATTCTTACGTCTTCAGAAGCACCGACCCCAGGTAGATTGATCACGGGACAAGCCCCTGCAGACCCAATAGTTGAGGATAAAGCAGCACCTGTCATTGCACATCAAGCGATCGACAAAGTGGCGGTTGGTGAACCAGTTAACATCAAAGCAGTGGTTACGGATGAAACAAAACTCGAAAACGTAAAACTATTTTACAAACTGACGGATAATGGCAGTTGGCTTCATAAGGATATGGTCGGTTCATCTGAAGAAAATACGTTTGAAACCCAAATCGACCAATCGGAAATATTGACGAACAAAGTAACCTACCGCATTGAAGCATTTGATGGGCAAAATACATCCAGGACAGAAGATTATCAAGTGTTGATTGAAGGTATGGACGTTAACCCACAAAATGTTCCTGCACTTCTTGTGACAGAGCTCGTTCCAGACTCGACGAATGTTGGATCACTGGATGGCTATGAGTTTATCGAAGTGTATAACAATTCGGCAGAAGCCATTAACTTGAAAGATTACAAGATTCGCTATCGTTATCCAGCGGAAGGTCCGGAAGCGGACTTGATATGGAAAGCAGATAAAGAGGATATTATCCTGCCTAGTGGCAAAACCATCGTCTATTGGATTAAAAATGCGAGCAATCAAGAAAAGACTGTGGCTGATTTCAACCAAATTTACAATGTGAACTTGATTGAAAATGTAGACATCGCGGAAATCCAATCTGGAGGAATGGCCAACTCGAGTCATCGCGGTTTGGCCATCGCAACAAATACAGGCATTGATATTTCATCTGCCTATTATTACGACCAGCCGGATGTAGATGACGTGGCTGCGAACAAAGGCATTTTATACACGTACCCTTCAGATGGCAAATCCACTGTCATGAAAAAATATAGCCACAGCTTGGAAAATGCGACACCAGGGAGCCTATCACCAATCCAGATACCAAAAGCCAAGGTTACTTTTACTGAGGACAAAACAGCGCCTTCAATCAGCGATTTGACTGAAGCTATCCCGACGTCAGGACACGAAAATCTTGATCTTTCATTCGATGTAACGGATGAGTCCATGGTCAAAACGGTGCGTCTTTTCTATAGAACAAATGAAACCGACGAATATCGTATTGTCGATTTAACCAAAACCTACGATTCTACTGTTTATTCTCATACGGTTGCTTCACCAGAGTTACTTGGGAAGGAGAACTTAAGTTATTACGTTCAGGTATCAGATGGCACAAATGAAGTGGCTTCGGATGTTAAGCAAATCGAAATATTAAACGACGATTCGATTGTAACAGGATTGAACGTGGAAGATGGCTCTTTTTTAAGTAAAACGGTTTTGCTGAAAACGTATGGCAAGGATTCAAAACTATTAATTAATCAAAAGGATGTCACGGGCGAAACCAAACCTGCGCTACCAACACAGGCTTACTTCGCCTTTGATGCGAAAAATGTCAATCTATACTTTAAAAACGGGGTCACGATTGGTGATGAGACGCTCCACATTTTCGATGACACAATTAACACTTATACAACCTTGACCATACCGGTGGATCCTGATCACTTTACGCAAGGGCTCGATACCAAAATATCGATACGTGCAGGTACAAAAGTGTCTCCTTTCGATACAAATTCAGAAGAAAATCGCGATGACTTCTATGTCAAAAATGTACGATTAGTTTTAGCGGATGGTACCACTCTTTACGATCCTCAATACAAAGATATCGAAAAAGAGCTATCGGTCGGAGACGGTGCGAGTGCCAAGCCGGTAATCGATTTCAGCTTCCATCTGCCGGATGAGAAATTTAGTGCAAAAGCCTACGCTTGGGACACAACTGCAGAAACTGAAGGAGCGCATACGGTCGAAGCGCAGGATGCAGAAAATACAAAAGCTGAAGTTATTATCGATAACAGTGCACCAATCATTACCCCCTCGATTGAAGAAGGAAAGGAATACAAAGGTGCCTTTACAATTCAGGCAGAGGTTGAGGATAAGTACTCTGCAGTTGAAAGCGTGACTGCGTTGCTGGATGGGGAAGAAATCACATTGCCTTTTGAGACGTCATCCGCAAAATTGGCACAAGGCAAACATACAGTTTCATTCACGGCAAAAGATGTTGCCATGAATGAAGTACAAAAAGATATTCACTTTACCGTATTGGAAGAAAAACCATACATGCCGGAAATCATTTCTCCAGTAGACGGTACGGAAAACGTCAACCCGAACGAGACGAAACTGCAAGTGAAAGTGACGGACCCTACAAAGGATGAGCTGAATGTTTCATTTTATAAAGGACACAAGTTTGAAGCGGATGCAGAGGAAATCACAGTGTTTGAAAACAGTGCAGACCGGGAACCGCCTAAAGAGCTAATTCCAGCAGGTGAATCCGTTGTCACGGCAAAAGATAAAATGGCCAAAGTGGACGGAGAGTACATTGAAACTACTTCACTGGATAAATTCCCGTATCATCGATTTGAAGTTGCTGTAGGGGAAAAGCTTGATGAAGATGACGAAATCGTCCTGAACTGGGAAGGGAAATCACTAATCGGCCGTAAAGTATCAATGTACGTTTGGAATCATGTAAATGCTTTATGGGAACTGCAGGAATGGAAAGTTGCAAAAGACGACAAGAACTTCACTTTACATGGATCCGTCAACGGGAAAGAGTTTGTCAAGGACGGAAAAGTACAAGTGATGGTACAGGATGAAATTGCGTCCACGACGGATTTCGATTATTCGTTCATCTGGATGTCGGATACACAATATTATTCCGAAAGCTACCCACATATCTTCGAAAGAATGACGAAATGGATGGCCGAAGCGAAACAAAGCCTGAACTTAAAATACGTTTTCCATACAGGCGATTTGGTCGATGAAGCCGATCAGCCGATACAGTGGGAGCGCGCGGATACATTCATGGGCACGCTTGACAATGCAGACATTCCTTACGGTGTATTGGCAGGAAATCATGATGTCGGTCACAAAACAGGGGACTATAATGAATACAGTAAACACTTCGGGGAACAAAGATTTATGGAAAAGGATTATTATGGGGTATCCTATAAAGACAACCGTGGCCATTACGATCTGATAAGTTCAAACGGAAATGATTTTATTATGATGTATATGGGCTGGGGAGTGAATGAAGAGGATATTGCATGGATGAATGAAGTCCTAGCCAAGTATCCTGAAAAGAAAGCCATTCTTTCCTTCCATGAATATTTATTGGTATCCGGCAACAGAAGCCCAATCGGTGAAGAAATATTCAACGATGTAGTCAAGAAGAATGAAAACGTAATTGCGGTATTGTCAGGTCATTACCATGACGCTGAAACACTGATCGACGAAATCGATGATGACATGGACGGTACAGCCGATCGGAAAGTGTATCAAATGCTAGCCGATTATCAGGGCGGACCTGAGGGCGGACAAGGCTTCCTGCGTCTTATGAAAGTAAATCCGGTTGAAAACACCATCCAGATGCAGACCTACTCGCCTTATTTGGATCAGTATAACTACTACAATCCGGTAGATTATCCTGGAAAAGATGAATTCACGATTGAAACGGACTTGACGCCGAAAGAAAAAGTTGTTGCTACAGATATGTTCAAGGCAGAAGTATTCACGACTGAACGAATCGGTGAAGTTAAAAACATCACGGATGGTTCGATTGCGGAAGTAAATTGGAATAATCTCGAACGTTCGACTAAACATGGCTGGTATGTTCAAGTGAAGGATTCATTTGGCGGAGAAATGCGCTCTGATGTTTCCGTGTTCACAACAGGTAACCAAGAAAGTGACAACGGTGGAAACGACAATTCTCCTGCGCCTATCCCACCAGTTACAGATGAACAAATCTTTAACGTAAATGAAGGCCAAATAACAAAAACGAATGATTCGTGGACTTTTGACCAAATACCAACTTCCGATAGCGCGAAATGGGTCATTCCAAAACAAGTAATATCCAATGCAATCATTGCGGACAAACCCCTACGTTTCTTGACGAAGAACGGTCATGAAGTTGTGTTGCCAGTTGAAGCTGCGAAACAATTGCAGCAGAATCAATACAGCATCTCGATTATTTCAACTGTTAAGGCTGAAAAAGAGGCCGGTCTTCCAACTGGCACTCGTTACACTGATATTGTAGACATCGCTTTAATGGCAGGAGATAAAGAGATTGACTCACTTGAGTATCCAGTCGAACTGAAACTGAAGTTAGCTCAAACTATTAATAAACATCGAACGACAGCAGTCTATTACGACAATGGAACGAACGCGTGGGTTTATGCTGGCGGACATGAGAAGAATGGCTATTGGACCGTTTCAACCAAGAATCCATCCATGTTCACGGTCATGTCTGCAAAGGTCGCATTMAAAGATACTGCCAAGCACTGGGCTAATAAAGAAATTGACTCAATAGCTTCACGCTTTATAACAGAAGGAAAAACAGCTGAATTATTTGCACCGGAACAAAAATTGACACGTGCTGAATTCGCCGTCCTTCTTGTAAGAGCGCTGCAAGTGCCTTTGGAAGACTATAAGGGAACATTCAAAGATGTCCCAGCTTCAAAAAAATGGGCAGCCCAACAAATTGAAGCGGCTCATCGCATGGGTATCGTAAACGGTAAGGACGACGGCTCATTCGATCCAGACGCAGATATCACACGTGAGCAAATGGCGGCCATGATGATGCGTGCTATTGACTATTCAAATCCAGAACTGACGACGAATTTGCCTCAAAAAGACAAATTCAAGGATGACTCGAAAATCAGTATGTATGCGAAAGAGGCAGTAAGCAACGCAAGTAAACTGGGTTTAATCAATGGTCGATCAAACGGAGCGTTCGATCCTAAAAAGCAAACGACAAGAGCGGAAACGGCGGTAGTTTTATATCGCATGCTCGACAAAATTGAATCTGTTGAAAAATAATAAATAAAGATCAAAAGGCTTCCGCACTTCTTTGGCTCATGTATCATCAGCAAGTAAAAGGACACGGTTGGGATACCATTCGTCCTCTTTTTCGCAGAAGAGGTTCTTTGCACATTTCGCTGGTGGGCTAGGAGCAAACATGGCCTAGCGATTTCGTAGCCATTATCAAGAAATAAAAAAGCGTCAATAAAATTGCAAAAAGACACCGCCAATCATTCAGAGAATTTTTGGCGGTGTCTTTTTGCATGGATTCTAATTTCTTAGACTAATACTGGTTTGACGTAGAAACAGCTTTCACTTTTCATTTTGCATATTTTTTTTAATCGAGTAGCCTCCGAGACAATATCTTCAACACAGGTAAATTCTTCATTCTCGTTTGTAACGACGGCAATCGATATAGAAACTAACGGAATCTTTTCCATTTGATACTCACGATTTGTGGTATAGATAAAATTTTCTTTTAGATGCTCATTGGTATAAAACTTTTTGATTTGCTCATCAAATGCATTGATTACTCTGTCACAGTAATCTTCATAGAAGTAATGGTTAAAGAGAACAATAAAATCGTCGCCTCCGATATGACCCAAAAAACTTTCTTTATTATCAAGGGAGTTAGTTAATAGGTCTGCAGTTAGCTGAAGAATTTCGTCTCCTTTTTTAAAGCCATAATAATCGTTATAAGCTTTGAAACGGTCTAAATCTATATATAAAAGACTAAACTCTTTTTTATGCTCCAAAACTTTGTTTAGATTTTGATTAATAATAATGTTTCCTGGCAGTCTAGTCAGGGGATTTAAATAACTAGCAAACTCAACTTGTATGTCAGAAACTTTCATTAAAAGGCTTTTAATACTCACTACACCGACGATTATATCGTCTAATTGTATAATTACGTCATCATATATTTCTTCTTCGGATCTATCCATCGCTAACTTACTGACTTCAACAATAGAAGTGAAAAAGTCCACAATCAATGGATTATTATTGGCTAATATTTCAATAGGCTTCTTAATGTAAAGGTTATAACCATATTGTGTACCCATTTTTTGATAAAAATTAGTTCTAGTAATTAAGGCTGTAGCTGAATTTTGCTCAGTGATAACAATGCCTTGCAGACTTAAATCATTATGAAAAATTTGGTCCACCTGATGACAAGGCGTTCCAAAAGGTACCTTAGGTATTTCTTTAGCAATATCTCCGATATAAGCAATCATATAAACCCCCATATTTAGTAATTTTGTCTTAAATTCACTTGAACATTGTGGTAAGAGTTGTACTTAAACTAAAGAAGGTAATAAATACTTTTAAGTTCAATTGGTAAAAACGTAAAACATATTACCTATACTATAATAGCTCTTTTAGTTTATATAAAGGAATATATTGGGTTAATTTTTGTATAAAAACAACCCTTCACAAAATCTGATTAAAAATGATGTGAGGGGTGTTTATGTTGAATTCAAAAAAGGAAATACGTATGTTTTTTCTAATCTGTACTTATTTAGAATTTCATTTAGCGCGATATAAATGTGCAGGTGTGACAATCGGTGATTGAGTTAAGGGTACTATTCCATTTTTTAATAGAGGGTTCGGTTTTCCTAATGCATAACCTTGTCCAAATCGAACGCCAAGTTTTTGAATAAACTCCAATTCTGACAATGTTTCAATGCCTTCTGCAATAACGTCGGTTTTGGATTGCAGTGCAAACTCGACCAGAAGTTCGACTAACTGTTGTTGAGCTGGTTGAATGTTAATATTACGGATCAGCGACTTATCAATCTTGATGAATTCAGGTTTTAAATATGCAAGCGTTTTGAGACTATTATAACCGGTTCCTGCATCATCCACGGCAACTCTAAATCCTTGTAGACGATAATTCTCTATTATTTTTTCAAATCGATTATAATCAATCACGGCGTCTTTTTCCGTCATTTCTAATACAACTTGGCTAGGAGAAAGATTATATTTATCTAATAGCTCCAACGTTTTTCCACTTCGATATGCCGAATCTGTTAGTACTTGTGGTTGAATATTAAGAAAAACCAACCGATTTTTATACTCTTGCGAGTGCTCTAACTGCTCCGAATATCTCTCAAGTGATAGATTGCGCAAAAAGGCTTCGACCATAAAGACGTTATCACTTTGACCCACATAATCATAAAATTTTTCTGTTGTTGGAAACAAGGATGTGATTTCAGGACGATTCAGTATTTCATATCCAATGGTTTCATTTTCCACAAGAGATAAAATTGGCTGAAATACCGTTGTTATCTTTTGCTTACTTATAAGTCCCTTAAACTCTTCACTTTTTTTAAATTCTTGAATAACAAAATTATGGTTATTATGTAAATATCGTAAATATTTAAACATCGTACTCATCTGGTTAATCTTCATTTAATCTCCCTTAACATCGCGTTCTATTTTTTTACTTTTATATAGTATATCGATGCAATATTTCTTGAGTATTAAGGAATTGTAAAAAGTTTCTAGCTATTTAGGGTTTATAGCACGTCTTCATAAAAGCGATGAATAAAATTGGTTTAAAAAGGAAAACAGGTAGTTTAGGAGAATTGGTATAGTAAGACTTACATAATCGAGGTGAAAAACGTGTCCAAAATAGCTCTCTTGACAGTTACTCACGATCCCAGAGGAAGAAATATTAAGCAATTTAATGAGTTACAAAAAGAATTTGAAGGTATTTATTCTGAGCTTTTTATTACGATTAGTGATGAATCGTCGATTGAATTAATTAAAGAAATGGAAAGAAGCAAGTTTAATGTGAAAATTATACCCAAAGAAGGTGCAGCCAAGGCACGTAGAGAAGCATTAAAGTTTGGGCTATTGGGTCAAAGTGAATATTACCATTACTGTGACTTTGACCGAATATTAACTTGGGGAAAGAACCATTTAGATGAATTAAAAAACATAGTATTAGACATTCCAAATCACGATTATTTAATTTTAGGTCGTACTGAAAGAGCAATGAAAACACACCCTGTAGAATGGATTGAAACAGAGAAGATTACAAACAAAATCTGTTCTTTAGAGTTAGGGATAGAAGTTGATATAACTGCTGGTTCTTGTTCTTTTTCCCAGGAAAGTGCTGAATATATTAACAGAAATTCGAAAGAAAAGATGACAGATGCAGAATGGGCAATGATCGCACTTCGAATCGCAAAATTAGATGTAGACTATCGTTCTGTGGATGGCTTAGAATATCACGAAGAAACGAATGGAATCTCTAGGATTATTAGTGATACCGAAAAATGGTTAGACCGATTGCAACTTAGTTTAATTATCAGTGAAACTGCATTCAAAACAGGCAAATAATTCTTTGTTGAACCAACGAGGAAGGTTTGTGAAATATGGATTAACCTAAATTGAAAACTTGAATTAGGGGGGACTGGCATGGAAGATTACATACTTACTCTATTAAATGAAATTCCACCCGTTGAAAAAGGTAAAAGAGTCGTTCTTGGAATAGATGGATTAAGCCGTTCTGGGAAAACAACCTTTGTAAAAAAAGTTCAACACCAGCTACAAGAAAAAAATATCCCAGTCTGCATTTTCCATTTAGATGACTACATTGTGGAGAAAAAAAGGCGTTACGACACCGATTATGAAGAGTGGTATGAGTACTACCATTTACAATGGGATACTGAGTGGTTAAAAGAGAATTTGTTCATCAAACTAAAAACGTCTGAAGAACTAAACTTACTAACTTATGATGATCAATCTGACACACACAATATACAAGTAGTTAGATTACCTGAAACTTGTCTAATTATCGTTGAAGGAGTATTTCTACAACGAAAAGAGTGGAGAAGTTTCTACGATTATTTAGTTTATTTGGATTGTCCGAGAGAAATAAGATATAACCGTGAAAGTGATGTGACACAAATCAATATCGAGAAATTTAGAAATAGATACTGGAAAGCAGAAGAGTATTATTTGGATACAGAATCCCCAAAGAAGCAAGCAGATCTAGTATTTCAAAATTAAATGGGAATCTAGTTTTTAAAGGAATACACTTTTCACACTAAAGACCTTGAGGTATATATTGAGCTCAAAATAGAGCTCTTTTAATTTAATGGCTGTAAGAAATAGGGAGGATAATTTTGAGAGACAGAGCTTCGGTTATTCTTGTAGAAAATAATAAAGTTGGGCTGATTAAACGTATTAGGAACGGTTCAATTTACTATGTTTTTCCTGGAGGGGGGATTGAAGAAGGTGAACATCCTGAAACAGCTGCAAAAAGAGAGGCCTTTGAGGAGTTAGGTGTAATAGTAAACGTTAGTAAGTGTATTGCAAAGGTGGACTGTAACGGTACACAATACTTTTTCTTAGCTGAAATACTCGATGGGATTTTTGGTACTGGACAAGGAGAAGAATACACTGATAATAATCGAGATAGAGGTACATATTTGCCAATATGGGTTGAAATAGAAAAATTATCTTACATTGACGTTAAGCCAAAAGAGGTTGCTGTCACAGTACAATCAATTTTCAACTAAACGACATTTTGGTAGGACATTCCTTTGGTGGCGTCAACATGCGCTTATTTGCTTCTGGATTTCCAAACGAAGTTGCAGGAATGGTGTCGGTCGATTCAACTTCTGAAGACTATAGGGAAAGATTTCTTCCAGCCATGTCATCGGAATTCCAGGAACTAATGATTAATAGCTAATTTGTCTTTAGTTTTCTTGTTCAACACCCGGGGGATTTAGTTCAAGATCATAAATAGAGGGAGTGATATTATTGCAATATTTTATTGGGATTGTACCTTCAGATGAATACAAAATGAAACTAATAGATTTTCAGCATAAGTGGAAAAATAATCTGATTACAAATGTTGTGGAACCACATATAACTCTAAAAGCACAAGGTGGATTAACCCCAGATGAAGAGTGGCTAAGTAGAGTTGAAAAAGTATGTAATAACTTTCAACCCTTTCAAATTACACTGGATAAACCAATGTTCTTTGGTGATGACATTCTTTATTTAAGTGCAAATTCCCATGAATTATATAAACTACATAAAACTATAGTTCGAGAAATTTCTCCTTCCAACGAATTAATTAAACAGTATTTTGAGCTGGACGACTTTGTACCACATATGACTTTGGGGAAAGCAAATTATGGTTTATCAAAAATAGATCTTATAGATATGAAAGTATTAGCAGAAAAAGAACTTAGTCCTTTTCCAACTTTTGATGTTAAATTTGTAAGGGTTTATCAAGAGATTGAAACAAATAAATATAAAAAGTATATAGATATCCCATTAAATGGTGTGAACTAAATTTCTGTTTTTGTGGTAAAATTTAGTAATTATAGATGCCGCAATAAAATTAGTATATTTTTCACCTTTTGAATAATTAATGTGGAAAGTATTTCTAATTCGAGCTAATCAGTGAGTATAGATAAATAAGATAAAAAGTGATTTTTTTAAATAAGGAATAACAACACTCGGGGGTGTGTCAAAATGAACAAATTTGTTATTGGGTGGAGAATCTTATTTTTAGTAATTCTAACATCACTACTATTACTCGGAGGGATTAGTAGAAATATATTTTTCGCTGTGATACTAGGCATAATTATTTTTTCAATCATCCCTGAAGTTTATTCAAAAAAGTTAGGTGATAAGTAAATGTTAATTCCAAAAATCGTATTAGAGGGTATGTTAACAACGCGGGCTTATGAGAGGATTTGTACGAGCAAATTAAAAACAGGTATCGGAAGTATTCTCCCAGATACCTGTTATTAGTGAAGCTTAAAGCTCTTTATATTCAGTCATCGAGTCCATATGGCTCGCAATCATTGCAATCATTGTGCTGGCCTCTTCTTTAGAAAACGTAAAGATGCTTTCGTCTTTATGGAGCTCGTCATCCAGCCAATAACGGTTGACTCTTTTGAGGACGCCGTGACCCGTGTCCCCAACCAGTCCAAACTGATAGGTGATTTCTACTTCATCTTCTATATGAAATGCGGTGACTTCAGGAGATTCCCAATCAACGCCGACCTCTTCAGGATCATAATCATCATGTACAATTTCATCTACATAATACTCTTCACCGTCTTCATCTTCATCTGTTACATAAGTTTCTTCCAATACATAATCATCTTCATCATCTATTTCATCCACATAAAACGCTTCACTATCTCCGTTCATAAAAGAATGGAAGCTTTCGTGAACGGCGTCAATAACGTCTTCAATATCTGGCAAAATAATCCGAGCTTGCATTTCATATTCGAAATCAAATGTTTCAATGTAAAATTCTTCGTTATGTGGATCAAAGAGGAGGGTACAGAAAAACTCCCTGTCATCATCTTCCGTCTCGACGAAAAATTCAATTCTCGGATGTTTGGCACTTTGATCAATCGTCATTTGACCGACTTTATCGTATTCATCGCAAAGCGAATTCAGATGATCTTGCAGCTCTGCTGTTACTCGGTTAAACCATTCCATCGACATGCTATTCCCGCCCCTTAAAATATATTCTTCATTCAATTTTTTATCTTTTCCCATTTCATGAATTTGTTGCATGCCATTTATATCCTTTTTTTAATTAAATGATTTTTTAAGAATAAAGGTTGGAAAACTGGGGAATTTAGAATGATAGATATAGAAAGTTAAATTTCAGGAATAGATATCAGAGGAAATTTAAACTCAACTGAAAAAGGAGTGTTTCAATGAATTCTCTAGAGCAATCCATTAAAAAATATGCTATTCCTTTTGAAACACAAGATGATTTTACACCTATTATAGAAGCTATCGGCGAAGCGAAAATCGTTCTATTGGGAGAAGCAAGCCATGGTACTTCAGAGTTTTATTCGATTCGTGCTGAACTGTCAAAAAGGTTGATTGAGGAAAAAGGATTCACGCTTATTGCTGTTGAAGGTGATTGGCCATCCAGCCAACAAGTTAATCGTTATATTAAAGGGTTCTTAGAAGAAAAAGAAGATGTAAAAGATGTGTTAAAGGCGTTCAATCGTTGGCCAACATGGATGTGGGCTAATGAGGAAATTGCTGACTTTATCACATGGCTCAAGGAACACAATGCCAAAAGTGGAGGTAGTCAAAACGTAGGTTTTTACGGAATTGATGTCTACAGTTTGTGGGAATCATTGGACGAAGTAATCACTTATTTAAGCAAGACAGATCCAGAAAGTGAGGATCTGGATCTGGCCAGGAAAGCGTTCGCGTGCTTTGAACCTTTTAATCGACATCCTGAAACGTATGCCATGTCTTCGGTGAATATATCGGAAGCATGTATCGATGAAGTGACTAAGCTACTAAAGTCTATACGCGTTCATGAAGATAACTATAATGATGTACAGGAAGCCGATTTGAACTTAAAAATCAATGCAATGGTTGCACAAAACGCTGAAGAATATTACCGAGCTATGGTCCGGAGTGATGACATCTCCTGGAATGTCCGTGATGAGCATATGGTTGAAGTGATAAACGAAGTCATGGACTATCATGGAAACGATGCAAAAATCATCATTTGGGAACACAACACCCATATCGGGGATGCTTCCGCAACGGATATGGAAGCGGCTGGCATGGTGAACGTTGGCCAAATTCTCCGCCTGCAGAACAGAAAAGAAAATGTCTTCGCTGTCGGGTTTGGCACATACAAGGGAACAGTGATCGCAGCTGACCAGTGGGCAAACCCATATGAAATAATGGTCGTGCCACCAGCTATGAAAAAATCATGGGAATACGCTATGCATGCAGCTGGTGAATTTAATAAGTTATTAATTTTCGATGATGACAATCGCCACCTGTTTGATGAATGGATTGGTCATCGGGCAATTGGTGTGGTTTATAATCCTGAGTTCGAGGCTTACGGGAATTATGTATCTTCAAAAATGGGAAGTCGCTACGACGCTTTCATTTATCTGGACGAAACCAAAGCCCTTACTCCAATTGAGCATGACAATCCATAATCACTCACTAATTGCACCGCATTTGCGGTGTTTTTTTGTTTTCGTTATTTAATTCAATAATGAAATAATGGTAAAATGTAACAATAATTAATTATGTACAATCAACAACTTAAGAAATATTTAATGCTTGTAGAAGGATGAAACTAAAGGAAAAGGACTGGTGGACGAATGATTATCATGATAAATGGAGCATTTGGAGTGGGGAAGACCACTGTTTCCAATGAACTACAGAAAGAAGTCGAAAATAGTATGATTTTTGATCCGGAAGAAATAGGTAGTTTGTTAGGAAAAATTCTCCCAGTAGATGTTATGGCTCTTGAAGCAAAAACAGGAGATTTTCAGGATTTGGAGCTTTGGAAACAATTAACCGTTACCGTAGCTGATCACTTAATCGCACAGTATAAAGTGAACTTAATTGTTCCAATGACTATTCGGAAAGTAGAATATTTTAATTACATATTCGATGGATTTAAGAAGATTGATGAACAAACAACCCATTTTTGTTTAACAGCAAATCAGGAAACTATTTTCGATAGACTTAGGGAACGTGGGGAAGAAGAAGGAAATTGGTGTTTCCAACAAACATTCAAATGCCTGAAAGCATATAAAGAACATTATTTTGGAGATTACATCAACACGGAGAATGTCCCAGTACATACGATTGTTCAAACCATAAAGGAAAAACTAAAAATAGTAGAAGCTGTTAAATAGATGAAGACTTTTGTGGTACATGGGGACATGTGACGGAAACTAATTTTGACGGAGGAATGACGATGGATGATTCAATCCATAAAATCTTAGAACTAACCAAACCAGAACAATTCGAATGTGCATTTCCACTAATGAAACAGTTAAGATTGGATTTGACGATGGAGTCTTTTCATGATTTGCTCGGGCAAATGACACAAGACGGATATCGACTTTTTGCCTTATTTGCTCAAAATCAAATCGTAGCTTTGGCAGGCGTAAGCTTGAGAACGAATTTTTATAGCGGCCGTCACGTTTATATTTATGATTTAGTTACGGACGTCTCTAAACGTTCGCTTGGGTATGGAGAGACATTGTTGGAGTTCATACATGAGTGGGCAAAAGAAAATGGTGCCGAATATGTAGCACTGGAATCGGGAATCCAAAGAACCGATGCTCATAGATTCTATGAAGACAGAATGGATTATGATAAATGGTGTTTTTCGTTCAGAAAAAAATTGTAAACGATGATGAAATGAGTTCTTTGAAGGAGTTGAAGGGTTTTTTCATTCTTGATGGAAACTGAAATTACTCACTACTATTCTTGAGATTTCCTGATAGTGTGCTAGTATGTAAGTAATTAAAATAGTTGCGGGGGGACGCATTGGCGTTGAGAAGGTTAAAACCTGACCCTTTGAACCTGTTCGTTAAGACGAACGTAGGGAGCAAAGTACATAGCGGTTTAACGCTTTTGTTTTGTACTGTAGCTCTCCATTATGGAGGGCTTTTTTGTTTCTAATTCAATATTTTAATTGCGGGGGGACTTTTTAGTTGAGAAGGTTAAAACCTGACCCTTGGAACCTGACAGTTAACACTGACGTAGGGAGCAATGTTTCATCAGAAACGCTCTTTTGTCATACGCAAAAGGGCGTTTTTTGCACTTGCGTCCATCCAAAGAAGGAGGACTAGTAATGACATTTTGTGAAGAAGTACGAAAAGAAACGGATCTTTATTGGCAAGGCAGTTTTGATCACCCCTTTGTAATGGGACTGGTGGACGGGACATTGCCACTTGAGAAATTTGCGTACTACATGATGCAGGACGCCTATTATTTAAAGCACTACACAAAGGTGCTGGCGATTGCCGCCACGAAGGCTGAAACGAATGAAGACATAGCATTCTTTTTAGAATCTGCCCGCTACATCAATGAAGCCGAGCTTGATTTGCACCGAACTGTTTTCAAAGAGCTCGGTATTACGGAGGAAATGGAAGCACACTTTGAACCTGCTCCGGCTGCCTACAACTACGTATCGCATATGTACAATGCAGCTCATAACGGGGATGTAGCAGAAGCGTTTGCCGCCATGTTCCCTTGTCCATGGCTCTATCAGGAAATCGGGGAGAAGTATAAAGACGCTAAACCAGGTGTCAAAGCTTATGAAGATTGGATTGCCATGTATAGTGCACCAGGTTACAAAGAAAAAATCGAGCATCAAATGCAAATGATGAATCGATATGCAGAGGAAAATCCGAATAAGAGAAGTGTGCTGAAAGGTCATTTTGCTAAGAGCTGCTATTACGAGTGGAAATTCTGGGAAATGCCTTGGACACTTGAGAACTGGGAAAACGAGGTGAAAGTCTATGCCTATTGAACAAATACGTCAAAAAAAGCCTCTCGTTCACTGCATGACAAACTATGTCGTGGCGAACTTTACCGCGAATGGGTTGCTAGCAATCGGTGCGTCACCGGTCATGGCGGATGAAATATCAGAAGTAGAAGAAATGGTTGCCATTTCCTCGGCTCTATTAATTAATATCGGCACAATCAATACACGAACGCAAGAAGCGATGCTTCTGGCTGGTAAAAAAGCGAATGAACTTGGTACACCCGTTGTTTTGGATCCGGTAGGCGTAGGAGCTACATCATTTCGCAAACAGGCAGTTAGGGATTTGCTGGAACAAGTTCGGTTTAATTTAATCAGATGTAATGCAGGTGAACTGGCTGCAATCGCAGGTGTTTCGTGGCAGTCAAAAGGAGTGGACAGTGGAGAAGGCGACATGGACATCGCGGACGTTGCCAAGCAAGTAGCGAAGGATTGGAATTGTATCGTAGCTGTGACCGGCGCTTCGGATTATATAACCGATGGAAACAAAGAATTTTGGATAACTGGCGGGCATGAACGAATGACAGAGATAACCGGTACTGGGTGTTTGTTGAGTGCAATTTGCACCGCGGCTTTAAGTTTGGATGGAGAGGCCCTCCTCAACTTACGCAATCTCCTTCAAGCTTATAAACAAATATCCGAGCAAACATCGTCTCAGACACAACTTCTTGGTTCTTTCCAGACTGAAGTACTAAATGCTTTGCATCTCTATTCCAAAGGTGAAGGAAAATGAACATTGTCATGACGATAGCAGGCTCGGATAGTGGGGGCGGAGCCGGTATACAAGCCGATTTGAAAACATTTCAGGAACTTGGCGTATTTGGTACGTCCGCGATTACAGCGCTGACTGCTCAAAATACGCTGGGTGTAGAAGGGATCTTTCCAGCATCACCCGATTTCGTGGCACAACAAATAGATGTTGTCTTTAAGGATATGCCCATCCAAGCAGTCAAAACAGGCATGCTCTTTTCAACAGAAATCATTGAAGAAGTAGCAAATAATTTGCGAGAAAAAAATGTGCAACTTGTCGTTGATCCCGTGATGATTGCCAAAGGAGGGGCAAATCTTTTGCAGAATGAAGCAGTGGAAGCTTTACAGACTAAACTTTTACCACTTGCAACAGTATTAACCCCAAATATTCCAGAAGCCGAGGTGCTGGCCGGTTTGGAAATCCAATCGGAGTCGGATATGCAAAGAGCAGCTAAAGAGATTTTGGGAATGGGTGTCAATTGCGTGGTCATGAAGGGCGGTCATCTAGAAGAAAGGGATACGGCAACTGATACAGTCTTTATGGCCGATGGGACAAGCTTCAAAATGGTATCTGCTCGTATCGACACCAAGCATACACATGGAACGGGCTGTACGTTTTCTGCCGCATTGACTGCATTTTTGGGACAAGGAATTCCTTTGAAGGAAGCTTTGGTCGAAGCGAAAAAATTTGTCCAGCTGGCTCTCGAGAATCCTCTTGGTATCGGCCATGGACACGGACCGACCAACCATTTCGCTTATAAGCAATTAAAAGCAATTTGTGAGGTGACCATCATTGAACCGTAAAGATTTGGCAGTATACCTCATAATGGGTACACCCAACTGTGTGGAAGATCCCTTGGTTGTTTTAAAGGAAGCGTTGGAGGCTGGCGTAACGATGTTTCAGTTGAGGGAAAAAGGTGATGGGGCGTTGAAAGGGGATGAACTGGAAGGGTTTGCTCGGCAGTGTCAGGAAATATGCAAATCTTACAAGGTACCATTCATTATCAATGACGATGTGGAATTAGCGATAAAATTGCATGCAGATGGGGTGCATGTAGGGCAGGATGACATCGCCCTTACGGAAATAAGAGAAAAGTTCACGGGACGAATCGTGGGAGTTTCCGTGCATAACCAACAAGAGCTAGAAGATGCCATCGAAGGTGGTGCGGATTATGTTGGGATTGGTCCGATATATGAAACAAGGTCGAAATCTGATGCAATGGCTCCAGCAGGTCCCACATTCTTGCGACAAGCCCGAAGTTTACTTCCCGATTTCCCAATCGTCGCTATTGGAGGAATCACAGCTGAGAATGCACACGAACCGCTGCAGGCAGGTGCCGACGGAGTGGCGATCATTTCAGCGATTTGTCAATGTCAGGACCGTCATGCAGTAGTTTCCTTGATATTAAGTAAAGGTGGAATTAGGAGATAATTGGTTAGTTGCCCCTATAACGGGGAAAGTTGCCCCAATAACACCAAAAGTTGCCCCAATAGCTCGAAAAGTTGCCCCAATACATTAAACGAAGACATGAATAAGCCTTCCCAACTTTAGCGGGGAAGGCTTTTCACTTCTTTTAATACGCTTTTGCTCAACAAGTCATTGTCGAATTAAGTTCTAATTTGCGTTCTTTCTTATTACAGTGTAAGACAACGACTTGAAAAAAGGAGCGTAAGCATGTTAATAGATGGGGTGTTTTCTGGAGGAGGCTTGAAAAATTTTGCATTAGTTGGTGCATATCAAGTATTGGAGGAAAAGGGATATCGCTTTCAACGAGTAGCGGGAACAAGTGCAGGGGCTATTCTTGCCTGCTTTATTGCTGCTGGATACACGGGTAAGGAAATGGAAGAGCTGCTGGGTGATTTAGATTTCAAAACCCTACTTGATGCACGAAAATCAATCGTTCCATTACCAATTATGAAATGGATTTTCCTGTATTGGCACATGGGACTGTACCAAGGCAATGCACTGGAAAACTGGTTCATGGAAAAATTGGCGGCAAAAGGGGTATATTCTTTTGGTGATTTACCGGATGGTACGTTGAAGCTCGTGGCTTCTGATTTGACGAATGGCAAAATAATTGTTTTTCCAGATGACTTGGCAAGTTATGGGCTATCAGCGGATACCTTCCCCATTGCCCGTGCTTTACGTATGAGTTGTGGCATCCCTTTTTTCTTTGGACCAGTCACTTTGAAAGTCAAGAATGGGGAGACAATTGTTGTTGATGGAGGTGTATTGAGTAACTTTCCTTTGTGGTTATTCGATGATAAAGATGGAAATAGGGAACGACCCGTTCTTGGTTTGAAAATCAGTCGTGGCCACCACGAATCGAAAGGAAATAAAATCAACAATGGACTCAATTTATTCGAAGCGCTTTTTTCAACGATGCAAAATGCACATGATGAAAGGTACATTTCCAGGAAACATGAGAAAGATATTATCTTCATACCAGTAGATGATGTTAACACTACAGATTTTGATCTTAGTAAAGAAAAGAGAGAGGCTCTGATTGAAAGAGGACGGAGTCGAACCGAGCAATTTCTGAAATCTTGGACACCGCCAATTCATGGAAGAAGCTTTCAAACTTCAAATCGTTAGTATTAATATCTGTGAGTTTCGATTAACGACCTGCTTTCAAAATAGTTGAAAAACCTTCCTTTTATTCTTTGGATGAATGGGGGTTTTTCTTGCTTATAACCTTAAAAATCACTGGATATAATTGCAGTTTTCAAGAAGAAGAGTTATTAAACGATTCAATTAGTTGATTTTAATAATGCATCGTATTATAGTAGTTGATGGGTCAATTGTTGACCCGTCAAACATTAAAGGGGTGGTTTTATGTCCAACTCATGTTCAGATGAAGGAAAAATTGTCTATCGATTATATGAGATAAATAAGCAAACAAGCCCGAAGTTTGAGCGCTGTACAGGCATCAGTCAATCCCGATTGGATTTGTTGAACAAGTTGTTTGAAGTGGATGAAATCAGTCAGACGGAGCTTCAAAAAGAAGTGAATATAGATCATGCAGCTGTAACGAGGCACTTAAAGCAATTGGAAGAAAAGAGAATGGTCACACGACGTAAGAATCCAGCAGATAATCGATTTACGTTTAATCGTCTGACGGAAGAAGGTCGTGAAAGTATTGTTGCTTACCAAGAAGAGAAACAGCAATTCATTTCGAAGGTTTTAACTGGATTCAATGCAGAGGAACGCTCTTTACTTTTGGAAATGCTGACACGGATACAAGACAACGTCAAAAATATTAATCCAAATGAGTAGTCGCAATAAGACAAACTAGTATAAATATAAAGGAGAATGAAAAATGAACCATACACTTATAAATGACTTTAATGAAATCGTAACAGGACGTCGTTCCATCCGGAATTATGATCCAACTGTGAAAATAACAAGACTGGAAATGACTGAAATACTAACAACTGCCACGCTTGCCCCTTCATCCGTTAATCTCCAACCTTGGCGTTTTGTTGTCATCGATAGCCCAGAAGGTAAAGCGACATTGGCTCCCCTGGCCAAATTCAATCAAAACCAAGTGGCAACATCTGCTGCAATGATTGCCGTATTTGCAGATATGAACAGCATCGACTATGCTGACGACATTTACGGTAAAGCAGTGGAACAAGGTCTGATGCCAGCTGAAGTCAGAGATGCACAGCTACCAGCTATCAAAGGATTGGTTTCAACCATGTCACCGGAACAATTGAAGGAAATGAACTTAATTGATGCTGGTTTAGTATCCATGCAACTGATGCTCGCAGCAAGAGCTCACGGTTATGACACGAATCCAATAGGTGGTTATGAAAAGGACCAAATTGCTGAAGCTTTTGGTATGGACAAAGAGCGATACTATCCCGTTATGCTAATTTCGATTGGAAAAGCGATAGATAAAGGGTATCAGTCTGTCCGTCTACCTGTGGATGCCATCACTGAATGGAAATAAAGCTAACAGTCAAGTATCAGAAAAGAGGAACTGAATCGATGTTTATTATTCATGCTGAATTTCAAGTGCAAGTAGAAAAAGAACAAGCATTTTTGGAAGAAATTCATCCACTAATCACAGCCTCTAGAGCTGAAAGTGGAAATGTTTCGTACGACTTAATGAAAGATATAGAGAAAGAAAACTTATACACGATGGTCGAAGTGTGGCAAGATTTGAACGCTGTCGAAAGTCACAACAAAAGTGATCACTTCACTTCCTTTTCAAGTAGAGCTGCAGAATATCTAGCCGCACCTTTGAATGTGAAAATCTACGAAGGTAATGAAAGAATCAAATAATAAGATGGCAAAAAGACACTTCCAGTAATATAGATTGGAGGTGTCTTTTTGTGTTTGTGACTATACTTGCATAATGAATGACGAACGATTTATGAACAAGGTTAATTGATGCTAGGTTGCAGAGGGACAAATTCATTTATGAATTAGCTTGTAATTTAGATTTAGGCAACAACACTTCCACGCTAGTTCCTTTATCGACTTCGCTTGATATATTAATAGTTCCTTTATGAGCTTCAATAATGCTAAAACTAACAGTCATTCCTAAGCCAATACCTTTTTCCTTTACGCTATAGAATGGCTCACCAATGTGTTTCAAACGGCTTTCCTCAATCCCACACCCATTATCTTCAAATTTAATCGCAAAATAGTTTTCATCTTTTTCGAATATAGAGATATTGACTTCACCTTGGGTGGATATAGATTCTATAGCATTTTTTAGAATATTGATAAACACCTGTTTTAATTTACTATCATTACAATATGTATCAAAGTTTTCTAATTCATTTAAATTCAGTTGAATATTTTGAAGCGATGCTTCTGTCGATAACAATTGAATGACTTCTTTAACAATTGTATTTATGTTTTTGTTGGAAAAAATAACTTCCGATGGTCTTGAAACAATCAATAGTTCGTTAACGATGGTATTAATTCGGTCTATTTCATCAATCAACATGTCGGTATGAGGTTCAAGATTAATGGCCTTATCTTTCCCCATTTGCAAAAACCCTTTAATAGTGGTCAAAGGGTTGCGTATTTCGTGAGCAATGCCTGCAGCCAGTTCACCAATAACAGACATTTTTTCTGACTGTCTCAACATACTTTCCGTTTCTTTTAATGCGGTAATATCTCTCCCGATTACGACCAGCCCTTTTCTCGAACCATCAGGATTGAAAATGGGTACTTTGAATGCATCGAACGTTTTGCTTGAGCCATCTCTTAATTGAATGGTTTCTTCACAGCGAGTGACTTTCCCAGCCCTCCAAGCTTCCTCGTCGGTATCAATACAATAAATCAAAGCATCATGATAATAATCAGTGTACTTGGCCATCTCTCTATCGTCCTTGCCACTGTAATCGATGCCTTCTAGTTCGAATAATTGAGCACCAAATTTATTGATTTGAAGCCATTTGCCTTCACCATCTTTAAATGAAACACAGTCTGGCATGGTATCTATTAGTAGCGTGAGCTTCTCTTTTTCTTCTTCAATTAGTTTTGAATCTCTTAAATTTTTAATATAAAAATACATAAGAATGGCGGTAAAGAAAACAAATAACAGACTTTTGAATGTCTGAAGGAGAAGGACTTTATCAAAAATGGTGTTAGGATCAGTTAATAAATAATCTGTCCCTATAACCCAGACTGGACCTATAATCAAATAGACAAACGGAATTATTCGGTAAAAATCGGTGCTTTTTTTCATTGTTGAACCCCTTAAATATTGGAAAGTATGATGCTATTTAGTTATATTGTCACATACAAATGAAATTTCAGCAATTTAACATTACGTTTACTGCACGCTGGACCTCACAATTTATAGTTTTTCCAGAAGAGATTGGCCTTCGTACTTATCGTAAAGCAATTCGTCAAAAGAGGGAATATGTATATGGCTAGAGAAGATATATCTTACATAATAACTTCATAAATACGTACAAGAAGGTGCATTAATGCAGCAAAAGATTAAAATAGCAAAATGGTTACTGGAAGTTGATATTGATTCAATTAGATTTTGTTGCTTTAATACCATGGAGTCACGGGGAAAATAAATTAAAGAAGGTGAGAACATGATTAAATTCCACGGAACACCAACGTTGGAAACCGAGCGATTGATTCTTAGAAGACTAGTTATTGAAGATGCACAAAGCTTCTTTACCCATTGGATGTCCGATGAACGGGTTACGGACAATCTCATTAAAGGAGCACATAAATCAATCAAGGAGTCAGTCGAGAGGGTAACGAATATCGTCAGTGAATATGAGGGACAAGAATTTTGTTATTGGGGCATTGAATTAAAAGCAACTGGCGATCTTATCGGAGCAATCGATTTTTATCATTTCGACCTCGGCACGGAAAATTGCGAAGTAGGATTTACACTCGGTTACGACTGGTGGAATCAAGGATATGGAACAGAATCGTTGAAAGCCGTTATGGAATTTGGCTTCAGGCATATGAATATTCATAAGATATCTGCAGCACATAACAGTGATAATCCTGCATCCGGAAAAATCATGCAAAAAGTTGGAATGAAACAAGAAGGGTTGATTCGGCATATGATTCGTAACGCTAAAAATCAATACAAAGACTGTGCTGTCTACGGGATTCTCCAGGAAGAGTATTTAGTACAAGTAAAGATGGGGTGATTACTCATGTCGACAAAATCAGATTTACAAGATCTAGTATTAAGAGATCGAGAAGGTGGATCTCCTTTGGTAGTCATGATGTGTGGTGTGGCCGGGTCAGGAAAGACTACTATCGCTCAACAGTTAGAATGTGAAGGTTTTATACGTCTCTCATGATGAAGAAATTTGGGCTAGTGGAGTGTATTATCATTAAATTTCATGCCAAGCCTAATTTTGGTCATCATATGACAACAAGTTAACAATTCGATGACATGAAGGGGTATTGGTTTAACTATCAGGGATTCTCCGTTAAGATGCAGACTATGCTTTAGTTATAAAGCGTAGCTTTGAATCGAAAGGGGTTTACATGAGAATGAATATTAAAAAAATTATATTACCGTTTGCAGCAGGTGTATTGGCATTGAGTTTAACTGCTTGCAACGGAGAAGATAAAGCAACAAAAGAAGAAAAGCCACAAGAAGAAACGAAGCAGGAAGCAACAAAAGCACCATCTGAACAAGACCAAGCAGCTGCAGCTAAAGAGATGCAGGCAAAGCTTGCTAAGCAAGAAGTAGACGAGAGCAAAGTTGTTGCGGTAGTCAATGAAGAAGAATTAAAAGGTGAGCAATATAATGCAGCATTGGCTTCCGTACAAGGGCAAATGCAACAGACAGGTCAAGATCCTAGTAGCAAAGAAGCGGCAAAACAGGTGAAAGAGCAAGTACTTAATACGCTTGTTGGACAAACGTTGATTTTACAAAAAGCGAAAGAAGCAAAAATTACTGCTACAGATAAAGAGATTGATGAACAATATAAATCTTTTGTAGAGCAATACGGTGGAGAAGAAGCAATGAATAAAGCGTTGAAAGCACAAAGCATGGATACTAAAATGCTGAAAGCCCAAATTGCTGACTCCATTCTGTTTGAAAAATATCAGGATAAAGTAGTACCTGCCAAAGAAGTAACAGAAAAAGAAATTAAAGCCTATTACGATCAAGCTGCTTCTCAAGCAAAATCAGCTGGACAAGATCTTCCTCCACTTGAAGAAGCAAAAGAAGAAATTAAAGGGATTCTTAAACAACAACAACAGCAAGTATTATTGGCTAAACATGTTGAAGAGTTAAAAGCTGACGCTGAAATTGAATTGAAAATCTAATGTATAACTTGCATGGCCTCCCATTAATCTGATTAATAGGGAGGCTTTTGCATGGGTATACTAATCATTATTCACTAAATTAATTATCAGGAGCTATATGTCATGAAAGAATTCAAAATCACTTATTTTTTTGATGAAGACCATTACATCCGGCGATTTATCCATGTTGAATCCATGGAAATTGCAGAAGAGCTGATACAAAGTGAAAGAGAACAAACCATTTCATTTCGTGATAGCAGAGATATATACCATGAGTTGAATACGCGAAATGTTCGAGTCATTCAACTTTCGGAATATCACCGGGTTGATAAAAGCACAAAAAGAGAGGGGCGATGACCATGTCACCGTCTCTCTCTTTTATTGTGACTACAAACACACCTTATTCAGCAGAAAGTTCACTTTCAGTTACCCATTTATGATTCTTCACTTCTTCACCATCAGTCGAAGTGTAATCTACCATATACACAGTTGTTTCCTCAGCTGAGTCGATAACTGCAGTTACGCCTTTCATCCCTTTCGTATGATCTCCCTCGACAATTACTTCATCGCCTTCTGCATATGGTTCAGTAGCAGCGTCTTTTATTTCCTCATGAATGATCCATTTATGGTCTTCTACTTTTTCTCCACCAGTCGATGGTGTATAAGAAATGGTATATACTGTCGTATCGTAAGCTCCAACGATTGTAGCTTCGGCATCTTTCATGCCTTTCATATGTTCTGCGGTAATGGTTGCTTTGCTACCTACTTCAAAGGTTGGATTCTTAGCGTTTTTTAACCCTTCAGGAATCTCACCAGAGCTGGAATGTGAACCACCATGATCCATCTCACTATGGTCGGATTCCTTGCTCGTTTCATTTCCACAACCGCTCAGTGCCACTAGTAATGCAAAACTCAATAAGTAAAGTTTCTTTTTCATTGGTATTTACTCCTTTATCATTTTGATTTCTTAAATGTATCATACCCTAACGGGGTATATATTAAAAGTGAAAAGTCTGTCAGGTAGACAGAATGGGGTTCCAGGTAGACAGTTCTGCATTCCAGGTAGACAGAATGGGGTTCCAGGTAGACAGTTCTGCATTCCAGGTTGCACAAAATTCCGTTCGGCTGAAAATCGTCTCGCTAGCTGAAACTTTCGACGCCGATAATGTCCCACTCTATGAAGAAAACCCTTGAATACGTCAATTACGTATCCAAGGGTTGCTCTTATATTTAGTGTGCTGCCACAGGTGGTGGGGGAATCAGCCAATCGTTCTCTTTGTTAACACGTAACAATTTGGCAGCATGCGTTAAATACTACAAAAAGTTCTTATTTCAATAATGCGAAGACAAAACTTTATATGTTTCTGTCGAAGAGAAGAATAAAGAAAACAGTTAAAATCAAATAACACTTTAACGAAAAGGACTACCAAATCGGTAGCCCTTTTTATTTCCAAGGATAATCATTTATTCTAAAGTTCGGGTCTTACCCACAACTTGGAAAAATCAACGTATCCAAAATGCTTGATATTGACGTTCATTAGATTGGTAGAGAAGGGGATTTGACGTTTTTCATAATATAAAGGAATCATTAGCGAAGCTTCCAAAAGAACTCTTTCCATTCTCAAGTTCAAGGAAGTCCACTTTTCAAAAGGGGTATGCACATATTCCTTTAAATACATGCTGGCCGATTCATCGGCCTCAATCATTTTTGCCAATGGGGAGTACCCATTTTTAAGAAAATAGTAAAAGGACAGATCTTGATTCAATTCGAATACTTCACCGTGAATGAACAGATCGGCTTCCTGGTTCCTTGCACTATTTTGAACTGTCTCGGCAAAGGACAGCCAAGTGATTTCCACAGGGACGCCTTCTTTTTCGAATACTTCCTTCAGCCACATAGTGGTTTTTTCCGTATAGTTCACTCCTCTTAAAATCAATGGTTCTGAAAAATGGGGGCGTTGCATAACTGGTACTTTGTATTGCTGATCATGACCTATGAGGCAACTCTTATCGTTGGCCCAAGCACGTGAATGTACGAGTGGAATTTCATGGCGATGCTTCGCTATTACAAAGTGCAGATAGTCTCGGACTTCATTGCGCTGAATCTGTGAATCGCGAAACGCATTCATGATTACTACTCCGAAACCTGAGCTACTTTCCACTTGGAAAGTAGCATCTCCTGGCTCTTGAGTTGCAGAACGGTAGACGGTATCGAAGTCTTTTGGTACCTGCACAAATTCCACTGCATCCAATAAAGGTCTTTCCAAAAAGTATTCCTTGAAAGCACAGATCGTGGTTTTTAAGTCATTGTTTTCTTCTAAATAAAATGCTCCGGTGCCAAGTAACTGTCCTTTAGTTTCCTTGTAAATGCTTGCAGTTAACGTACCCAAAAGTTGGAGGCAATAGCTGCAACCGTTTGGGAATTCAAAATCAATTATTAGAGGTGCCACGATTTCAATGTGCTGAACGGGCTCCCATAAATCCCGGAAATGCTTATGGCTCCTCAATTTTTCCAGACAGACCTTCACATCTTCCGCGGTCAGTATAGATGCATCATGGAACTTAATATCTTTTCTCAAATAGAGTCGGAGTTTCGTTGAGGTTACATCCCAACTGTGGGCAAGTTCAGGTGAAACCATGCCCTTTTCGTCAATGGCTACTAATCGATTGAATAGATTCGCCACCAAGCTGGCGCTATGTACTTCTGCCGCTTCCAGAGGATGCATCGTCAGGAAGGTGTATCTTCTTGGAATGATGAGCTTGTCCATGTGGTTTGTACTTTGGTTGTAACCGAATTTGGAATGGAACTTATTCATCAAACGCATTTTGCTGTCGCTTGACCACTCATAGAGTAAGTATTTCCCGCACGTTTCGACTGGTTCTTCATCAATCATTTTCATGACCAAATCTTCATAAACTTCTTCCACATTTTTTTGCCATTGAATCTTCGATGCTTTGCCTCTCCCAAGTCCTGAAGTAAAGATAAGCCAGCCTTCTTTTGTCCATTTCTGCAAGTATCTTGCCGTTTGTTTCCTACTCAGACCGAGGAGTTCCGTTAGTTCATTCAGCCTGATGCTCCCTGATGAAACCGAACGCCATACGGTCAATAAATGTCTATCCATCATGTTCTCCTTTTTTTGAAAAAGTGGACATAATTATTTATTTTGTCCATTTTTAATGTCAATAGTCTAGTTTAATATACATAAGTAATAAGGGGGGTTCAACATGGCCTTTAAAGACTATCCACAAAATATAAAAGTTCGGTTGATTACATCGTTTTTCAACCGTGCGGTATCATCAGCGGTCATGCCTTTCATGGCATTATTTTTTGCACAGGAAATGAGCAAGGTCTGGGCAGGTGTGTTTCTGGTATTCACAGTCATCGTCAGCTTTTTCACTAATTTGATCGGGGGCTATATTTCGGATCGATTCCCACGCAAAAGGGTGTTACTCCTCACATCTTCCTTGAGTGCGTTGCTGTTTCTATTCATGACCTTGAGTCTATTACCTGAAGACAACATGATTTGGTTATTTGCGATTGCCTATGCAGCATTCGTAGTGACAAGTAGCCTAGGGCGACCTGCCATGCATGCGATCATCATCGATTCGACCACGCCTGAAAATCGAAAAGCAGTCTATGCCATTGAATACTGGCTCGTTAATCTATCTATGGCAATCGGTGCGGCACTTGGAGGATTGCTTTACGTCAATCATCAAACTGAACTGTTTGCCATGTTGACGGTCACATCGGCCAGTCTACCGATTGCTTATCATATATGGCTGCGGGATGAGTCAACAAGTAGATTGGAAAAACAGCATCAAAATGTATTACTGGATGTGATTCAAAATTATAAAATTGCTTTTCAAGATATTCCGTTTGTCAAAGTTGTCGTAGGCTCGATGTTTATTTTTGCCGCTGAGTTTTCACTTAACAGTTACATCGGCGTTCGTCTCGCAGAAACGTTCGAGACAGTAGAAATAGGGGAGTTCCAAGTGGGGGGAGTAAGGATGCTGAGTTACCTCAATATCCAAAATATGCTTTTCGTTGTGTGTTTTACGTTTGTCATCAATAAACTCACTGATAGGTTCAATAAGAAAAATGTTTTACTGTTTGGACTTCTGCTATATGGAATCGGTTATGTAACGGTCACGTCTGCCAACACGTGGTACATTCTAGTTCTCTTTAATATCATTGCAACACTGGGAGAACTGATTTATTCACCGATTCGAAATACGGAAGAGGCAAACATGATGCCAGCCAATAAGAGGGGATCTTATTCAGCCTTTTCGAACCTATCATTCAGCGGTGCAGACTTGGTTGCTCGCTCCACGATTATCATAGGTGCATACCTGGTCCCGACCATGATGTCCGTTTACATTGGAATGATTCTGATGGCTGGTATCGTCTTGTTATATGCAGGTTTATTTATGAGCAAAAATGTTTCAAATGAAGGAATAATAAATGCTACTGTTTGAAGGAAAAGGACCATCCAAAAGATGGTCTTTTTTCGTGTGAAGTGAATGATTTTTAAATTGAAGCAGTGCATTTGTTATAATTGCACCGTGCAATATTTTACGAAACGCTAAAAATCCGATAGTATAAGTAATAATTTAACATCAAATATCGAAAAGTATTTATTTAAAGGAGTACACTCAAGATGTCAACACTCGCAATATCCAACTACTTGAAAGATCATGCAGATCAAATAACGGAAGAATGGTTGAATGAGAGAGTAAAAGAGCCGGGTTCATTTTATTCTAATCAAGCTTCACCTGATGTGGAGAAACTCTTGAGAAAGCAGCATCAACATACCATTCAGTTATTGATATCAAGCTTTGATCAAAATGATTTCGATTTTCGGGAAAGACTTGATGAATGGGCTCAAACTGTAGCAAAGTCGCGAGTGGAACATCGAATAGCCATTCATGAAGTTATTAAATTTCTTGGAAAAACGAGAACGCTCTTTTGGGAATATATGAAACAATATATCGATCAAACGAATGAAGATGTTTGCAAACATCAAGTATCGGAATGGAGTGAAATGCTGAATTCCGGATTTGAACTGATGACTGTCAAGTTCTCTGAGTATTACCATGAATTCAACGAAAAAAGATTGTCCGAGCATCAAGCCTTGATAAAATTACTGGAAATACCACTCATCAAGATTTGTGATAAAATTTCTGTTCTTCCGGTAATCGGTGTGATTAATTCGGAACGTGGGTTGTCCTTACTTAATGATATCCCGATGAAGTGTAGTGAAAACATGGTAGAAAGTTTAATTATCGATCTTTCTGGTGTGATTGAAATTGAAGAAGTCGTTGCATTCCAGCTGACTCAACTTGTTCAAGTTTTGAATTTGATGGGGATTGAAAGCTTTATCTCCGGTATTCGGCCAGAAGTTGCAAGAAAAGCAATCAGTTTTGGAGAAGATTTTCATGCAATTTCTAAAATATCTTCAGTTCAAGAAGTGATTGGAAAAAAGAACAATCCAATGTGAGTATCATTAAAATTCAAAAATAGGACACCTCCAATTATTACTAATTGGAGGTGTTTTTTCTTTTATTCAGTTTCACGATACTCTAGGACTTGTAAGATTTTTCTCTTTCACTTTTTTTACGATGATTCGATGTCATTGGCTCATGTTTTGGTTTTAAGAATCCCTGCTCCACTAATTCCATCGAAATCTCTTCTTTTGGTGAAGTTGCATTAAAATCTTTCTTCTTTGGTGTTTGAGACAAGGGACCTGTAAAGTTAATAGCTCCTTTATGATTGTCACTTCCCATCAAAAAACCTCCTTAAAAGTATCGTTCCTTCTTAACATGGTTTTAAAAGCGAAGTTCATTCTTTAAATTTCAAAAAAACAAATCATGTAGAACGAAAACACGTTCATTTAAAAGATACTTTGAAGCTTTTTTCCAGTCAGCTCCCATTTCTGTACACTCACTCAACAATCACTCTTCTACGACTTGGCTATGTCCTCAAATTAAAAAAGACAATCTCATAGGATTGTCTTTTGGTTTGAGGATTGATATGTCGGGTTGAATTGTAAAAGTTTTCGTCACACTAAAAATACCATGGAGGCTTGGGCCGTATATCATTTTGATGGGATTTCCGGTTAACTTCGATTTCACCAGATTCTTTCGATTCATTCGATTCATTCGATTTATTGGATTCAAAGGATTCATTGGAATCATTGAATTTAATAGATTCATTGAAATCATTGGATTTGGAGATAGATTTGGAATTGAATTTTGTTCGAGACGTATATTCATTATCGAAATCATACGGGATAAACTGCTTATAGTCATGCGTATTAATATTGGCATTCCGGTATTCCTTAAAAGGTTTGTCAATGGACTTGCCATCTTCATTCTTCTGCGCACGTAAGTGGTCAACTATTACGTTTCCAATATATCTGCCTAATTTTAAGCCTTCGATGTTATCGGCTTCAAAATGAACGCCAGCACATAGACGGCTGAAGGCGTCATCAAAAGCAATTTTTCGTAACTTTTGTGCTTCCATTGGGAAGAAATAGCTTAACACCACTTCTGCACAGCCAGACATGCTGGCACGGCCAGAAGGATAGGAAGGAAATCTAGGTGTGCCAAGAATCGTTTCCATCTCATGGTCATATTGATTTGGTCTGGCAACATCCAATTTATACTTCAAATCCCATACGACAATCTTGGTGTCATTGATTGCCATATTGACAGCAGCTAGTATTCGAGAGGCATAGACAGGACTGACCCCATAGGAATCTACTAAACGGTCAATGATAGGAGTCCACTGTTTAGTAGGGACACCTGTTCCATAAAAAGTGGCCAACTGTTCCTGAGTGCGTGTCAGGTGGTCGAGCGTACGCTGAACAATCTTTAATTCTTGTTCAAAATCTATTGCACTAGGTTTTTTAATGGGAAAATGCATTATCGTTCCATTTGGATTCAAGAAGTTCTTTTCTTTGTCTCTTTTTAAATAGGTCAAAGACCAAGAACCTGAAGATGGAGTAACAGGATTTACGGGTGGTTTCTTTTCACCTGCATAAGGTACTTCGGACCAACGTAAATAATTTTTCTTCATTTTTTCATCTCCACTCTATTATTCCTTTAACCTATGTCAAAGGTTAAGAACATGTGTATTAATTAAGCTATTCGCAAAATGAAAATGATGAGAAAAGTACTTTCAAAAATCGGATTTTAATTTTGAAGATCTTTTTGCCGGATGAGGCAATTGTGAAAAGTCCCGGTAATCATAAGTTGTCTCATTTCATACTATGAATAAATCACACCCTAAATGGAGGGAAAAAATGGATATACTGAACAAGGTGAAGAGCTTCCGAGAAGAAGAAAACAGTCTAAAGTGGGAGGGTACATTTGCTGAATACTTGACCATCGTTAAGGAAAGACCAGAAGTTGCCCAATCGGCTCATTCACGTGTTTATAATATGATCAATAGCCATGGGTTGACGCAAAAGACTGGTCACAAAATGTACCATTTTTTTGGTGAAGAAATATTTGGACTTGAAACGGCCATTGAGCGACTAGTAGAAGAGTACTTTCACCCAGCTGCAAAAAGATTAGATGTTCGAAAGCGTATTTTATTGTTGATGGGACCTGTAAGTGGAGGGAAATCAACAATTGTGACATTGTTGAAACGTGGTTTTGAAAAATATTCAAAAACCGACGAAGGTGCTGTGTACGCGATAAAAGGATGCCCAATGCACGAAGACCCACTTCACCTCATTCCCCACGAGTTACGTGACGAATTTTTTGAAGAGTATGGAGTCCGCATTGAAGGCAGCTTGTCTCCTTTGAACGCGATGCGTTTGGATAAAGAGTTCAATGGACGCTTGGAAGATGTAATGGTGGAAAGAATTTTCTTCTCCGAAGACAAACGGGTGGGAATTGGCACATATACGCCATCTGATCCGAAATCACAGGATATTGCCGATTTGACAGGAAGTATTGATTTTTCAACAATCGCAGAATTCGGTGCGGAATCAGATCCTCGTGCTTACCGATTTGATGGGGAACTGAATAAAGCGAACCGCGGAATGATGGAATTTCAGGAGATGTTGAAACTCGATGAAAAATTCCTATGGCTGTTGTTATCTCTAACTCAGGAAGGAAATTTCAAGGCAGGAAGGTTTGCATTAATCAGCGCGGATGAACTCATAGTGGCTCATACAAATGAAACAGAGTATGCTTCGTTTATTTCAAATAAGAAGAATGAAGCCTTGCATTCCAGAATTATTGTCATGCCAATTCCTTATAACCTGAAAGTGAGTCAGGAAGAACGGATTTATGAAAAAATGATCCAGGAAAGCGATATGACACATATTCATATTGCTCCGCAAGCATTGCGAGCAGCCGCCATTTTCTCAGTATTAACAAGGCTTGAAACACCTAAAAAGCAAGGCATTGATATTGTGAAGAAAATGCGTTTATATGACGGAGAAAGTGTAGAAGGCTTCAATCAAATCGATGTGGAGGAATTGCAGAAGGAGTTTCCGCATGAGGGGATGAACGGTATTGATCCGCGTTACGTAATCAATCGGATTTCTTCGGCCATCATCCGCAAGGAAGTGCCATCGATTAACGCTTTGGACGTTTTACGTGCACTGAAAGATGGTCTCGACCAACATGCTTCCATCACGCCGGAAGACCGGGAAAGGTACATGAATTATATTTCCATTGCCAGAAGGGAATATGATGAAATTGCCAAGAAAGAAATTCAAAAAGCCTTTGTTTATTCCTATGAAGAGTCAGCAATTACCTTAATGGATAATTACCTGGACAATGTAGAAGCTTATTGTAATAAAAATAAAATAAGAGATACTTTGACCGGTGAAGAAATGAATCCGGATGAAAAACTAATGCGTTCAATCGAAGAACAAATTGGCATATCTGAAAATGCGAAAAAAGCGTTCAGGGAAGAAATCCTCATTCGTCTGTCTGCCTACGCTAGAAAAGGCAAGCGCTTTGAATACAATTCACATGAACGTCTACGCGAAGCTATACAAAAGAAACTTTTTGCGGATTTAAAAGATGTGGTGAAGATTACGACATCGTCCAAAACACCGGATGAATCACAGCTTAAAAAGGTAAATGAAGTAGTTGCGAGACTCATTGATGAACATGGCTATAATTCAATTTCAGCCAATGAATTATTGCGTTATGTAGGAAGCCTGCTTAATCGATAATGGGATGAATATGAATAACAAAACAAGACGAATCAGATAGTTCGTCTTGTTTTTCTTACTCTCTGAAGTCAATAACTTGTTCGCCAACGCATATGATAGTTAAATTAAAAAACTTTTAATACTGGATGGGTGTGGGTGGAAATGAACGAAAAACCTGATAAGAATTTTGTCATCTCACAGGAAGACTGGTCGCTCCATCGAAAAGGCTATCAAGATCAGCAACGTCATATGGATAAAGTCAAAGAAGCCATCAAGAATAATTTGCCGGATTTAATCAGTGAGGAAAGTATTGTTATGTCAAATGGCCGGGATGTCATCAAAATTCCGATTCGCTCCTTGGATGAGTACAAAATTCGCTATAATTACGACAAATCAAAACACGTGGGTCAAGGGAATGGTGATAGTCAGGTAGGAGATGTCATCGCACGTGGTTCTGGGGAAGGGAAAGCCGCTCCAGGGCAAGGGAAACAAGCAGGGGATCAAGCGGGTAAGGATTATTATGAAGTGGAAATCACCATGGCAGAGCTGGAAAGTGCCCTTTTCAATGAACTCGAGTTACCCAATTTAAAGCAAAAAGAACAAGCTCAAATTAGAAAAGAAAAAATTGAATTCAATGATATTCGTAAAAAAGGGCTGATGGGCAATATTGATAAAAAGCGCACCATCTTAACGGCCATCAAACGCAACGCGGCGAATGGGAAAGCGGAAATTTCGCCTATCCATAATGAGGATTTGCGGTTCAAAACATGGAATGATGAAGTAAAACCGGAATCCAAAGCAGTTGTACTTGCGATGATGGATACGAGTGCATCCATGGGAGCATTTGAAAAATATGTGGCTCGCAGCTTTTTTTTCTGGATGACCAAATTTCTACGTTCCAAATACGAAACGGTGGAAATTGAATTTATCGCCCATCATACAGAAGCAAAGGTTGTCACGGAAGAGAACTTTTTTACAAAAGGTGAAAGCGGCGGCACCATTTGTTCATCTGCCTATCAAAAAGCGCTGGAACTGATTGAACAAAAATATCATCCTTCTCGATTCAATATTTACCCGGTCCACTTTTCAGATGGTGAAAACATGTCAAACGATAATGAAAGATGTTTGAAGTTGGTTAATGAACTGATTGCCGTTTCCAGTATGTTTGGCTACGGAGAAGTGAACCCCAATAATCGATATTCCACTTTGATGTCCACTTATAAAAAAATCTCGAATCCGATGTTCCGCCATTATATATTGAAAGAAAAACAAGATGTCTATAAAGCATTGAAAAGCTTTTTCCAAAAAGAAATAACTTCCGTTTGAACTGGTCGGTGCCTTGCACTTGTCATTGAATAAACCGTCGGAGGGATTCAATAGATGGAAAAGAATGCTCTTCATCGGGCAATAGACGAAATTACGGAAATTGCAACTGGATTTGGACTGGATACGTATCCGATGCGTTATGAAATTTGTCCTGCTGATATTATTTATACATTTGGTGCATACGGCATGCCCACACGATTCAGCCATTGGAGCTTTGGGAAACAATTTCATAAAATGAAGCTGCAATACGACTTGGGTTTAAGTCAGATTTATGAGCTGGTGATCAATTCAAATCCATGTTATGCGTTTCTGCTTAATACAAATAGTCTCATTCAAAATAAATTAATTATTGCCCATGTGCTTGCCCACTGTGATTTCTTTAAAAACAATGCTCGATTTTCGAATACGAAGCGTGATATGGTCGAAAGTATGACGGCAACTGCCGAACGGATTGCCAATTATGAAATGATTTATGGCAAAGCAGAAGTAGAACGGTTTTTGGATGCGGCCATGGCCATACAGGAGCATGTGGATCCCTCCATTATCAGACATAAATTATTGGACTACGATACGAATGAAGAAGAAAAAGAAGTCAATCGGAAAACTCAGTATGATGACTTATGGAACTTGGATATAAAAGCGACAGACAATAAGGCACTCATAGAAAAAAGAAAGAAATTTCCGCCATCCCCTGAAAAAGACCTCTTATTGTTTATCCAGGAATATAGCCGTGAACTGGAAGAGTGGCAAAGGGATATCTTAACCATGATGCGGGAAGAAATGCTGTATTTCTGGCCGCAAATGGAAACGAAAATCATGAATGAGGGCTGGGCGAGCTATTGGCATCAGCGAATATTAAGAGAACTGGATTTGACGCCAGCTGAAACCATCGAATTTGCGAAATTGAATGCCGGAGTTGTTCAGCCTTCCAAAACGAGTATCAATCCCTATTATCTGGGCTTAAAGATTTTTGAGGATATTGAAAAGCGATACAATCATCCAACAGAACGAATGAAGAAAAACGGCGTTAAAGAAAATTCGGGTCGGGAAAAAATGTTTGAAGTAAGAGAAATTGAATCAGATATTTCTTTCATCCGAAATTATTTGACGAAGGAATTGGTGAAACAGGAAGATCTATATTTGTTTGAAAAGAAGAATGGAAACTATCAAATTACCGATAAAGACTATGAGCAGGTTCGTGACCAATTGATTTCGATGAGGGTGAATGGAAGCTTTCCTTATATTGTGGTTGAGGATGGAGACTACTCGAGAAATGGTGAACTCTATTTAAAGCATGGATACGAGGGAACTGAGCTGGATCCTCTTTATCTAGAACATGTACTGCCTTACATTTATCAGTTGTGGGGACGGTCAGTCTATTTGGAAACGTATGTTGAGAATAAACCAATTGTTTATTCATATGATGGGAAAAAGGTGTCACGTCGCTTATTATGATAGACAATAAAATTCCAGCATCTTTTGAAGATGTTGGAATTTTATTTGGTTTAACCATTTCATTTACTTTCTTAAATAAAAGGGACAGAAATTAAGTTGTAGTTTTTATTTTATTGGCTGTGTTAAAGGATGTAGAAGATACCGGTTATTTATCGTACAATTGTACTAATAGCTTCCGCATGAGCCAGCAAGTATGACAGAGCCTATTAATGAACAAGAAAGGAGGTGTTTAAATTGTCCACATCTAAAATAATGAAATGGGTCACCGGCGGTCTTGAAGCGTTATTGGGGATTCCTTTTCTAGGAGCAGGCATTGTAATTGGATTTTTATGGATTCCATTAGGCATTATGTTAGCATTACACATTGTAACATTGGTTCTCACCAAAAAAGATGGTGGCACGACCACGGGAAGTATACTTGGTATCGTCACTTCTTGTATCGCATGGATTCCTTTTGTAGGAATGATTATGCACATTCTTTCTGCCATTTTCCTAATGATCGATGCTGCTAAACCGGAACATCACAATCAAATCAACATAATGGATGAAGTATAATATGTAGAATCATGAGGGTGCCATTACATAGGATTCACTCACTTTTTATAGCAGTTTTCAAAAAAAGTTTGTTTTTCTTTTTAATATCATCTAGTTGTCGATTTGCATTTTCCGGTAAACGAATCAATTTATAAAGAATTCCAACTGCTTAGTTAGCAGCTGGAATTCTTTTTGTTCTGATATAAGAAAATCCCATAATCATAAAAAGGAAACCAGTAGCTATTGAGCTGCTGGTTTCCTTTTTATAATGATTATCTACATGTATATGATAAAAAAACAATGAAAGAATGAGTGTCAGATGTGTAGAGAGCGTCGGCGAATTTCGATTTCCAACAAGTAGATAAATTCAGGGCATAACTTTAATTCTTTTGCCTTAACGTATGATTCAATCAACAATTCAGATGATAGTTTACTCAAAGTGAATTCACCTCCGATTACATAATAGATGGGCCATTTTAGGAAAGCAGCAAATAAATTGGTAAATATCTTTGATGTAATCTTAATCTATCAGATAGTTTTGTTCGGAACAAGCGTTCTCTTATCCACAGCTAACGGTGGATTAATTGTGATTAACTTGTTGATAGATAGTAGAAATGTACACTCAGTACCCGGGAAAGTGTGTATAACCTTATCCACAGAAACGAAAAAGTGAGAAATTTGTCGAAAATTTTTTTTGGAAATATTGACCTTGGAAGGAATTTCAAGAAAAGAAACGAATAACTCTATTAGAAAGTTGCAATGGAGGAAACGAATTTGATTTATAAAAATGGGCAAATAACAGTGCGAGTACTGAAAATAGAGGATAAACACTTATTGGCAAAATGGCTTTCGGATCCGAAGGTCTTACAATATTATGAAGGAAGGGACAATCCATTTGACTTGGAAAAAGTAAATGAGAAATTCTATAATTGCGATGAAAATGAAATGAAATGTATGGTTGAATATGAGGATGTTGAAATAGGTTACATCCAGTACTATGAATTGGAAGAAGAAACGAGAAATCATTATGGTTATTCTGATTCGCCATATAAGATTTATGGCATGGACCAGTTTATTGGGGAAACAGAGTATTGGAATAGAGGAGTAGGAACGGCACTTGTGAAATCCATGGTAACGTTTTTGGTTGAGCAAAAACAAGCTGATCTTGTAGTAATGGACCCACAGATATGGAATGAACGTGCCATACGGTGTTATGAAAAATGTGGATTCAAGAAGGTAGCTCTATTACCTAAAAATGAACTGCACGAAGGTGAGTATCGTGATTGCTGGCTAATTGAATATCAAAGGTAACAAAAACGGCAAAAGCATTTAGCTTTTGCGGTCAGCTTGTTGTCACAAGAATATTTATCAATATAAAAGTATAAAAATTCGAATTCTTATCTTTTGCACTCTATCGAAAAATATTATGGTCGGCTATTTCTTTCGCTTTCCGCGGACGAAACGCTAGCCTCCTCGGCTCAGCTGTCTATGACAGCTGAGCCTGTGGGGTCTAGCTTATTTCGTTTTTCCGCAGGAGTCTTCAGAAATAGCCGACCATCTTACTACTGAAATAATATGAAGAGATACGCAAACAGAAGCGAAATCCGTTGATTGGAGTGGAGGCGGCGACTTCAGCGGGAACAGCACGAGCTGAAGGCCCCGCAGGAACGTAGTGACGAGGAGACTAAAGCCGTGCCCGCGAAACGCGTCCGCCGCAAAGGAAATCAACATTTTCTTGCATACGCTCTTTTTCATTAGTATACAGTTATATTCACTCATTTTATTTTTGTCTACAGTCTAACGGCAAAAGCATCAGCTTTTGCCGTTTTTTCTATTTCTGATCGTGTCTTTTCTCTAAAAATGTAGGACGTATAGTACCCCAAGGGGCTACATCAAGAGTGAGCGCCAAATCCTTCGTTTCCTCTAAATTTGGACCGGTACCTTGTTCCACATAATATTGTTCAAGCTGTGGTGTAGTAATTTGTCCACCATAATTTGTTCCTTGTATAGCTCCCCAAAAATGTTCGCTTTCCAATCGATCGATAATGGCATAGCCATCTTTGCCTTCTTTTAATGAAAAATAAATATCGCCTTCCGGTGCAGAAGAGGAAGATTTCAAATCAGGGTATTGCAATAACACATACTCGCCGTAAAAAGGATCATACGGGTCGTATGGCTCGGCTCGCAACACATATTCTTCGCCAAACCAAGAAGCTGCAAAGAAGCTCAAAGCAATCAAGCAAATCATCAGTGTCTGCAAGACAGGAAATAAAAAGGGCTTCATGAAGAGGCACCTACTTTCTTCTTGTTAATTCTCCAGGCGATGCCGGACAATGCAAAAAGTAAAAGCGCTCCGATAAGGAAAAATAGGGAGACATCCATTCTTCCCCACGCATAAATGAAATACAGGACAAACTGGACAAGAATGAAAAATACAAAGCCGGGTGCAAGTAGTCTTTCTTTACGATGCTCATTTATTAAATAAGCAAGTGCGATGACTTCGGCCAAAATGGCAAGACCGATTGCCGATTCATCATAAAGCAGAAGTCCGATCAGACTTAGTGCAGCAACCCATTGGAATTTTTTGAATCGGAAATAACAGAACGCGAGTATTGCTACTCCAACGATAGCCAGAGTGATTGATTCAACAATATTTATCTCGATGAAAGAGAGTTGGGTTTCTCCCAAAACGGCTAAATAAACTAGAAGCTGTATTCCCCCTATCATAAGGTAGAGGGGACGTACAATCTGTTCTTTTTCCGGGAAGAAATGAATGAAAGCGACAACAGCAAATAGTGACCATATTGGCCAAAGTACGTTGTCATATTCAACGACTGACCAAAGTGTGAGTCCTGCTCCAAATAGTAGAATCCAACTAAATGAAATCGAGATGGGCCTTTTACTGAAATAAAACCAGGCTAATGAAACAGCTAAGAATGCTCCCCATTCAAACCACCCCAGAGTTACAACGGAAGTAAATAATACTTGAGCCCCAAAAACAAAAGCGACGATGGCATAAGGAAATTGACGCCAGTGCCAATAATGACCAAGTGCTGCAATGAATATAGCCCATGGTAAAAAGGAATTATATAAGGAAAAATGATATGTTTGGACCGTTACAACGATGCTTGCTGCAAACATGGCCAATCCAATAAGCCGGAATATGATTGGTTGACCAAATTTTTTCATCTCAGAAAAATGCCCAAGGATGTAAAACAACCACATAACAGAAAGTACAAGCAATATTCTTAACACATCAGGCATCGCTTGCCAATTGGCAGCAATGAAACTGAACACGGCCAATGAAAAGAAGATAAGCCCGATAATCAAAAGCAGTGGGATTTTAACAGGTTTCGGTTGCTTACTTTCAAATGCAAGAATCTTTTCGACAGTTGATTCGTCGATAAATCCTTCATTTTTCCAACTTTGTAGTTTTTGTTTAAGTACCACGTTACATCTCCTTTATTCTATTTTTTACATTTTAGTTTCTTATTATCAGTATAGACATACCTTCAACTAGGCACATGGATATTTCCTATCATCATGTATAAAAAGGGTTTGCTTTCTGAAAACTGATTGGTCAGGATGTGTTTGGCAAAGTTTCAGAACCCTGCCCTACGATGCCATTTGGAATTTCCTGGCCCTTGCAATGATCGTCATCGGATTTATTTTTGTTCGTGGATTTAAGGATGAAAAGCGAGATATACGAGAAAAAGGAATTAATGTACATGGCCAATCCCCATCATGATGGAAATGAATTAGTTGGGTGATAGCTCTTATCTTATATGTATATGCAGTTACATTGACACAGCGTCGATATAGGAAACGATGGCCGCAATATATAATCTTTTGTTGGTTTCCAGGGATTATTTGTACAGCGGCATCCATGATTGGTCCATTGGCACAACTTGCGTTAGTAGATTTCAGAGCTCATTATTCTTTATTACCAATTGTTTAAATCTACGGGACCTCGTGAAGTGGCCTTTCAGGACTCGCGAATTACACAATGAACAAACAAAAAATACCTCCATTCCATGTCAGGCTGCATGAAATGGAGGTATTTTCAATTAGGGTGTATTTCTTCATTGGCTGAAGGATCATTTGTCACTTTTCGTGATGGATCATTGATTACTTGTTTGTTCATTTCATCAATAAACAGTATGTCCACCGTTTTCATATCTTCATGCATATCAAATAAGCTCACTTTGTCCGTTTGCACGGCATCCGGATTATGCATGTAAGGACCTTTAGCCAATCTACGGTCTTCTTCTGTAAACACTTTTTTCTTCATTGGTTTTCATCCTTTCAACTATTTGTAAAAGGTGGCAGAGAACACTCTTATCATGTGCTTTAAATGAATGACTATGTATACACAGTTAACGTTTAAACGGGAAGGATTTCGAAAAGGTCATGATGACTTAATGGTAATGACTATTAAAACGAGGTGCTAATTGTTTCCATAACACTTCTTTAAGTCCTTTCTTATGCATATGACAAACTATAGTCCATATTTTATCGGTGACTAAATTTCGAATGAAAAGAAGGAGACAGAAAATGAAACCGATTATTGGAGTCAGTTCGTTTGTGCAGTACGATGGGGATGAATACTCTGTATCCATGGACAATGCCCATGCTATCTTACAGGCGGGGGGCATGCCAGTGATGTTGCCACATTTAGAGGAAAAGTCCGATATAGATGAGTTGGCACAATTTTTGGATGGTCTTTACCTGACAGGAGGGTACGATATTGACCCTACACTTTTTGGCGAAGAACCACATCCGATGCTGGGGGTTATAGATCCTGCCAGAGACGTTTTTGAATTAGCTCTTATTCGAAAATTTTTAACGCTCAATAAACCGATTCTGGGTGTTTGTCGAGGAATCCAGTCGATAAATATCGCCATAGGTGGAGATATGTATCAAGATATTGGTGCTCAAGTAAAGAATGATTTTTTGCAACATCAGCAACGGGCACCTAAGTCGCATGGTTCTCATTTTGTGAATGTAACAGTTGGTACGCTACTGCATCAAATCACTGGGCAACACCGCTTGAAGGTCAATAGTCGCCACCACCAAGCCAATCGCAATGTTCCCTTTCCATTAAGAGTCAGTGGGAGTGCAAGTGACGGTGTAATTGAAGCTATTGAAAGTGAAGTGCATTCCTTTGTCCTTGGTGTCCAGTGGCATCCTGAAAACATGTTTTTTGGCGGCGATGAAGCTGCGCGGAAAATTTTCAATGCATTTGTAGAAGCTTGCAATAAAAGTTTAAACCCCCAATAAAAATTATTATTGAGGGAGTCATATATTTATTTTTTTCGTTTTTTGGCTTCCCTTGCTTGACGCTCCCACATTTTTAAGTGAGGATATGGATCGAATGCCCACTCCGTACGTCCGTTATATTTATACATGCCATAATGCAGGTGAGGTGGGAATCGACCTGAAGTTCCTTGTTTCCCATATCCCGAACTTCCCACAAAACCAATAACAGAACCGAGTTCGACGATATCGCCTTTTGCTAATCCTTCATTAAAATAAGCTAAGTGCGCATAATAGTGATAGGTATTTTGAATATCACGTATACCCACACGCCAACCGCCAAATTGGTTCCAACCCAGTTCTTCAACAATTCCATATGAGGTCGATTTTACCGGAACGCCATATCCGGCAAATAAGTCAGTGCCTTCGTGAATGCGTCGGCCACCCCATCCGCGGTTAGCCCCCCAAGTTCCTTTATAACTGTAATTGTGATTAAGTGGGATAGGGAAAACATGTTCACCCAGATCCAGTGTGTTGAAGTGTTTATATAATTTGGCAATGGTCATGATTTGATCGACGGTTTTTTCACTTTGGTAGTATTCGTATACGGCCAGTTTAAAGTCTTCTTCAGATTGTCCGTAACTGGCTAAATAAGAAGACATCGTAAAAAGCACATCTATACTATCTTCTGGATTTGCCATGCCGTCTGCATTCCCGTCTAGTCCATTTCCACCAAAAAATGTGATGGATTCAGGTGTTATGTCATCTTTATCTGGATTAAATATTCCTGCCCAGAAATCGTCTGAGAATTGAATGGCAATCGTGCCATCTCTCTTCGGAATGTCTTTTCGCACTTGCTGAATATTGCGTTCAAACTGATCCACAGCGGCTAAATAGTACCAAGGGACAAGTGTGTTTTCAAATTGTAAATAGTAGCTCATGCGCTCTTCCAGTACATCCACTTTCGGTGGCTTCTCTAATGCAGAAACGACGGAACTGAATAGCAAAGACAGTGTAAGCGCGTATAGTGTTAAGTGAAATATTCGTCGCACTAAATAAACCTCCTTTGTGAATCATTACATTAGAATATCCCGTTCCAAATAAATCATAAGTAGTAAACTTGACCAGTTCATTTTTGCCATTCTAAGTAGAAATTCAAACTAATTTTGCACATACTAATATGAATAGTGAAGATAGTCGGCATCTCGCAGGTATGCTGAACTTAAAAAGTTTTTGCCATTTTAAATATAATCAAATTAAAAGTCCTCACAAAGAAAGGATGAAGAGTATGATCTTTGAACAATCGGAATTAGATAAATGGGTTCAGCAATATCCGCTTTTGGATAATATCATTCGCTTGGAACCGGTTGTATGGTTAAATTCACGGCTTCAAAAAATGGAAGACATTGATTCCTTGCCAGTGACGAAAACGGATATGAAGGGTGCCGCAGCGCTATTTCAAAGATTTGCTCCTTACTTGGCGAGAGAGTTTCCTGAAACGAAAGAGACGAATGGTATCATCGAATCACCTCTTCGAAATATAGCGAAAATGAAAAATGAGCTGAATACAAAATACGATGCCAAAATAAACGGGGAATTGTTTTTAAAATGCGACAATGAATTGCCCATTGCAGGTTCAATTAAGGCACGCGGCGGTATATATGAAGTCCTGTATTATGCGGAAAAGATGGCGTTGGAAGCAGGTCTAGTTAAAAAAGACGATGATTACAGCGTGTTTTCAAGCGATCAATTCAAACAATTTTTCAGTCAGTATTCAATCGGTGTTGGATCTACAGGGAATTTGGGTCTGAGTATAGGTATTATTGGCGCCAAATTAGGTTTTCATGTTTCTGTATACATGTCCGCAGATGCTAAGCAATGGAAGAAAGATTTATTGCGGGAAAAAGGGGCGACCGTACATGAATTCAAAGGAGATTTTGGCGAAGCCATTTTTGCTGGAAGGCAGGAAACGAAAAATAATGTAAAAGGCTATTTTGTTGACGATGAAGATTCAAAGCATTTATTCCTCGGCTACAGTGTCGCGGCGATTCGTCTGGAAAAACAACTACAAGATGAAAACATACAAGTTGATGCTGAACATCCTTTATTTGTTTATTTACCGTGTGGTGTTGGCGGGTCGCCTGGTGGAATTGCGTTCGGACTTAAACAGATTTTTGGAGATTATGTACATTGTTTCTTTGTGGAACCCACTCATTCTCCAGCTGTATTAGTCGGGCTGCTGACAGGGGAAAAAGAAAAAGTTTGTGTGCAGAATTTTGGAATCGATAACTTAACTGAAGGGGATGGCTTAGCTGTAGGAAGACCGTCATGCTTCGCATCCTCTATTAGTGAGAAGCTAGTCAGTGGTATTTACACAATGGAGGATGAACATTTATTTAAATTATTGGCCTTATTATCGGATAGTGAAGGGATCCATCTGGAACCATCAGCCACTTCAGGTCTGATAGGACCAGGACTGATATTAGCGTCCGAATACGTGAAAGAAAATAACTTGAATACTTCTCAAGCCACACATATCGTTTGGGCAACGGGTGGAGCACTTGTACCAAATGATGACATGAAAAGATTTTATGAAAAAGGACAAAGCTTACTTTAATCTAGTTTTTATCAAATATACACACAAAGACACCCCAAGCAGTTCTGCGACTACTCGGGGTGTCTTGCTCTATCATATTCAGATGAGTACTAGATTATGACTGTGAGAAGTGAGAAAGGAATCTAGGTAATTTCTCTTCCCATAGCAACATGTAAAATATCAAACCAATGGTCTCTTGTTAAAGATATATCCAAATCCCGTATAGCAATTTTTATACGGGGCATTTTGCCTGAACCCACTATCGGCATAATATGTGCCAGATGGCTGAGCAACCAGGCATATAGGACTTCGTCAATGCCCATGGCCCCAACTTCGTTTGCAATTTCTTCAAGCTCTTTACACAATTTAATCGTCCTCTCATCCTGTGAACTGAAAATTGCTTCACCAGCCAACGGTGACCAAACCATAGGTGCCAACCGTTTCTTGGCATAAATCAAGAATTCCATCTTCAAAGTTTTCAAGTTATTTATTAATAATCTTGGTTTAAAAAATAAATTTTTGAGGTATATGAATATTTAGTTAACATCATAAAATTTAAGAATGAGAACTTAAAGGCAAAAACGAAGGAATAATAACATAGTATTTGACTATTTTATTAAGTAGTGAATATAATTTCATTAATTCTGAAAATTTCTGCTAGAATGAATTATACATATATACATAAGGTTTAAAATTTAGGAGGTCAAGAATGATTGCATTTAAAGAAGTAAATAAGTATTTTGGAGATTTTCAAGTTTTGAAAGATATTAATCTCACAATCAATAAGGGTGAAGTAGTTGTCATAATCGGGCCTTCGGGTTCAGGGAAAAGTACTTTGCTGCGTTGTATGAATCGGTTGGAAACAATTTCTGAAGGCACCCTTACTGTAAATGACGTATCAGTAGGTGATAAAAAAACGGATATCAATAAGCTAAGACGCAATATCGGAATGGTATTTCAGCATTTTTATTTATATCCACACAAGACAGTGCTTGAAAACATCATGCTAGCTCCAATGAAAGTTTTAGGGCAATCTGCAAAAGAAGCTAAAGAAACAGCTATGTACTATCTTGATAAAGTAGGTATATCTGATAAGGCCGATGCTTTCCCTTCCCAGCTATCTGGTGGCCAGCAACAGCGTGTGGCAATTGCACGTGGTCTAGTTATGAAACCCGAAATCATGCTTTTTGATGAGCCGACTTCGGCACTCGATCCCGAAATGATTGGTGAGGTTCTGGATGTTATGAAAACCCTTGCAAAAGAAGGAATGACTATGGCTGTGGTCACTCATGAAATGGGATTCGCTAAAGAGGTTGCGGACCGAATTGTATTTATGGATGAAGGAAAAATTTTAGAAGAAGCAGTTCCGGCTGAATTCTACGAGAATCCCCGTGAAGAACGGGCTCGTTTGTTCCTCAGTCGTATTTTAAATCATTAATAGGGGGTAATTGGAATGTTTCAGACAAAAAAATTATTAAAAATGGCTTTTGTATCTACGATGGCCGCTATTTTTCTTGCTGGTTGCAGCGGGGACGATAATGCAAGCGGAGACAAAGATGTACTTGCACAAATCAAAGATGACAAAAAAATTGTGTTTGGTGTAAAATACGATACTCGTCTTTTTGGATTGAAAAATCCATCAACTGGCGAAGTTGAAGGGTTTGATATCGATCTTTCCAAAGCACTGGCAGAAGAAATGTTCGGCCCGGATGTTAAACCTGAGTACAAAGAAGTTACTTCGAAAACGCGAGTAGGACTCTTGAATAATGATAAAATCGATGCGGTTGTCGCTACGATGACAATTAATGAAGACCGTAAAAAAGAAGTTGATTTTACTGATGTTTATTTTGATGCAGGACAATCATTGCTTGTAGAAAAGGGAAGTAAGATTAAGGGCATTGAAGACTTAGCCAAAGGAACAAAAGTGCTTGCTGTTAAAGGCTCCACATCTGCAATAAATATTCGTGAGAAAGCTCCTGAAACGACTGTTCTTGAATTTGAAAACTACGCTGAAGCTTTTACAGCATTAAAATCTGGTAAGGGTGATGCCCTGACTACAGATGATTCTATCCTTTATGGCATGGCTGAAGAAGATCCTTCATTTGAACTTGTCGGTGGAACTTTCACGGAAGAGCCTTATGGAATCGCTGTTAAAAAAGGTAATCAAGAGCTTGTCGATGAGTTGAACAAAGCATTGAAAAGCTTAAAGGACTCAGGAAAATATGATGAAATCAAGGATAAATGGATTAAGAAATAATTATTTATATTAGGTTTCTTGTCAGGATGGGCAGTATTCCGTAAATAGAATTACGGACTGCTCATCCTGATTAATTAGGAGGAGATCGTTTGCTGGATTTCTCGATACTTACAGATAATATGGATTTATTTGTGGAAGGATTTAAAATAACCATTATTGCTAGTTTAATAGCATTGGTTTGTAGCTTTCTTCTTGGGACACTTATTGCAGTTATGCGAATTGCCCCATTTAAACCGCTAAACTGGATTGGAACGGCGTATGTGGAATTTATCCGTAATATACCTGTACTGGTCATTGTGTTTTTCACTTACTTGGCTGGTAGTTACGGCGGAATGACGGCAGGGATTATAGGATTGACTGTTTACACAGCGGCTTTTATTGCTGAAGCAATCCGTGCAGGGATTTTGTCAGTGCCAAGGGGCCAAATGGAAGCAGCCAGATCATCAGGACTGACTTACGGACAAGCAATGAGAACTGTCATCCTACCACAGGCAATAAAAATTGTTATCCCGCCTCTTGGCAATCAATTTATCAATTTGGTTAAGAACTCATCACTATTAGCCGTCGTGGCAGGTGGGGATTTGATGTATCAAGGGGATTTGATAGCTGTGAAGACATTCTCCACTTTTGATACATATATTTTCGTTGGTTTGTTTTATTTGATTTTAACTATACCTTTAAGTTTTGGCGTAGTATTTTTGGAAAAACGCCTGGCTAGAAGTAATTAAGGAGGTGCATAGATGGATTTCCTGGCACCGTTCACTGAAGTATTAACACCGGCCAATATAAAATTTTTACTCGAAGGATTTTGGGTCACAATTAAGGTAGCTGCCATTTCAATTGTGCTTAGCTTTATAATTGGTGGTCTGATGGGGACAATCAGGTACGCGAAGATTCCTGTTGTTTCACATGTAGTTGCATTGATTGTTGAGACAATCCGTAACCTCCCTTTACTGTTGATCATTTTCTTTACCTATTTTGCGTTGCCCGAAATCGGGATTGATATGGAAATAATGACAGCTGCCATCGTGGCATTGACGATTTTTGAATCCGCGATGCTTTCAGAAATCATCCGAAGTGGGCTGAATTCCATTGATAAAGGACAGATAGAGGCTGGACGTTCATCTGGCTTGAACTACATACAGACATTACGATATATTATTATGCCCCAAGCTTTGAGAAGAATGGTTCCACCGATTGTCAGTCAATTTATTTCCCTCCTGAAAGATACATCTTTGGCTGTCGTCATCGCGTTGCCAGAACTATTGCATAACGCTCAAATTTTATACGCACAGAACGGATCGGGTGTCATACCTATTTTCGTCACTATTGCATTGATGTACTTTATCGTTAACTTTGCTTTATCCTTAGTTGCACGAAGACTGGAATTAAAGCAAGCTTAAAAAAGTCCGGCTCAACAAGTTGAGCCGGACTTTTTTAAGAACTAAAACTGTTGTGATTTCTTCACGCAGTTTATGAAGAAGATAGATGTAAAAACAGTGCATTTAAATACGAATGACTAAAAACTAATTCAATGGATAGTATTCAGGAATGTGGGAACGCTAATTCTTGACTAATATTCAAATTGAAGGAGGATTTGTGATGCCTAGACCACTGCCAAATGATTCAGCAGATAACAAAGAAAGACTTAACAAAACGATTGACAATATGGAAGCAGCAGAAGAAGCAATGACGTATGCTGAAGGGAAAGAGCTTGCCGCAATCAAGGAAAAAAACGAACATCGTAAAGAAGCCATTGATGGTTTAAGAAAAGAAATAATAGAAGAGGGCAAATCACGTATCAATGGCTACATTTAAAAGAGTGTAGCATTGCTAAATAAAGGTGGAGACTATACGTTCTCCATCTTTTTTAATTATTGACTGTTTGCTACATAGTGAAAAAGGATATATTGTCCCTTATGAGAAAATTGTCATGACATGGGGCTGGGAGAATTTAAAGATTTTTCCTCCCGGTTCCAGTACTTTAGAGTTTCGACTGATCTCGATCTCGAAAGATAATGGGACGCAGTAAATATTGACGTACTATGATCTACCTACCGAAAAAATCCAGACTCCCCTAGAAGGATGGAAACATTATATGATTCGATTGCAATCTTTTGCAGAAGGAAGAGATGCTGGTGTCGATCCTAGGTCTATCCTTACAAAAACATGAAAGAGGGGAAATCCATTATGTCTACTGTAATACATCAAGAAATACGTTTTAACGTTAGCCCAAATCACCTCTATGAAGCGCTAACCGATGCAACGAAATTTGCTAAAGTTACTGGCGGTGCACCAACTGAAATCGGATCTGAAGAAGGAGATTCTTTTTCTTTATTCGGTGGAATGATTACGGGCAGAAATATTGAATTAGTGCCTAATGAAAGAATTGTCCAAGCTTGGCGTGCCGGTAATTGGGAAGCAGGTGTTTATTCTATTGCTAAGTTTGAATTCAAGGAACTTGGCAATGAAACTCAACTCGTATTCACACACACGGCTTTCCCGGAAGCTCAAGGGGAACATCTTGGGACAGGATGGCATGAAAATTATTGGAAACCACTTGAAAATTACTTTACTTAAAATTATTGAGTAAAAACTCCGTTTTGAGAGAACATAAAAGTAACCGAAACGGAGGTGTCATTTTTATGACGAATAATCAGAATAAGCCGGGTGCATATACTCAATCCGGAACAGATATTGAAGAGGTCAAAAGAAATAATGCAAATTCAGGACTTACTTACAATCAAGTGAAGCAGTTGATTGCAAAAACGGTTGGGAATGAACAAACTGAATTCGGCAGTGAGCAAGTCTTTCCAGAACAACAAAAGAAAAAGTAAAGTTCATTATGTGAAGCAGGTGCCTTTTAGGTATCTGCTTTTATCTTTTGTAAATTGTAAGATAGAATTGACTTAAGTGAGGTGGCGTGATGAATAAAACAATAGGTGTGTTTGCCCATGTTGATGCAGGGAAAACAACATTTTCCGAGCAAATTCTTTACCATACGAAAAGTATTAAGCAAAGAGGACGTGTAGATCATAAAGATGCTTTCCTCGATAGCCATGAAATAGAAAGACAAAGAGGAATTACAGTATTTGCGGATCAAGCAACTTTTACATATAAAGATTCAACGTATTATTTAATTGATAACCCAGGACACGTTGATTTCTCTCCAGAAATGGAGCGTTCCGTTCAAGTAATGGATTACGCTATTGTTATTTTAAGTGCTGTTGAAGGAATCGAAGGACATACAGCAACCATCTGGCAACTACTGAGAAAGCATCACGTTCCTACCTTTTTCTTTATTAATAAGACCGATCGTACTGGAGCGGATGTGAAAAACGTAGTACAAGAAATACAGGAAGACTTTTCAGCGGACGTCATTGATATTACTCAATCTTTTCACGAAGGTGAAATGACGGAAAGTCTAATAGAATTTATCGCTGAACGCAATGAAAATCTTCTTGAACACTATATGGAAGATGGTTATGAGAAGGATTTATGGATTAACACAATGAAAGACTTGATTAAGGATAATAAAGTTTTCCCGTGTGCCAGTGGGTCAGCGCTGCAGGATATCGGTATAGTCGAATTCCTGGATAAATTTCATCAATTGACCGAGACGCAATATACAAGTGATGAAGCATTCTCTGGAAGAGTTTATAAAGTTAGGCATGATGAAAAAGGGACAAGAATCACTTTTATAAAATCATTAAGTGGTACTTTGAGCGTTAGAGATGGAATAACATATGGTCCGATAGAGCAAGCATTAACGGAAAAAATCACACAAATACGGGTCTACAATGGGAATAAATTCAAAACGGTAGAACATGTGAAGGCCGGTGAACTTTTTGCAGTTTCAGGGCTGACAAATGCAGTTACAGGCGATGGATTAGGAACTTTATTGGGGAAAGCTGAATATGAATTGGTACCGACATTGAAATCCAAAGTTGTTATTGCTCCATCTGTTCATATAAAAGATGCATTGAAGTGTTTTCAACTTCTGGATGTGGAAGATCCATCGTTGAATGTGATGTGGGAGGAACGTCTCCAGGAAATCCATATCCATGTGATGGGCGCAATTCAATTGGAAATTTTAAAACAGCTGGTTGCAGAAAGATTTCATATTGAAGTTGAATTTGAAGAACCGCAAATCCTTTATAAAGAAACCATTGACTCTACTACCATAGGGTACGGGCATTTTGAACCATTGAAACATTATGCCGAAGTGCATTTGAAAATGGAACCTGCTGGGAGAAACAGTGGTATCACATTTGATAATGTCTGTCATGCGAATCACTTGTCGGTGGGCAATCAAAACTTGGTCAAGCATCATTTATTGGAGAAGGCGCATAACGGATTGTTAACCGGTTCTCCATTGACAGATATTAAGGTCACATTACTAACAGGACGAGCGGACAATATGCATACGTCTGGCGGTGATTTCCGGGAAGCCACATACAGGGCATTGAGACAGGGGGTGGAAAAAGCATCAAATCTTCTGCTGGAGCCCTTTTATGACTTTAGGATAAAAATAGACGTTGATCAGATGGGAAAAGTACTTTCCGATATTCAAATGGCGCATGGAAGTTTTGATTCACCTAAAACGGAAGGCCATAAAGTGATATTGACCGGAAAAGTCCCAGTGGCCACCTTTATGAACTACTCGGCGGAGCTTGCTTCGTTTACACAAGGAAAAGGTGTATTAAATTTGATGTTCGGTGGATATGAGCAATGTCATAATGAAGATGAAGTCATTCAGAGAATTGCTTACAATAAAGATGCAGACCCTGAATATAGTTCATCATCGATTTTCTGCGCGAAAGGTAAAGGCTACACTGTACCGTGGGAGCGGGCAGAAGAACTAATGCATTGTTTATAATGCAGAATAGAGGGTTTTTCATGAGTGAGAAGGAAATGGATAGAATGCTTCGTATTAAAACGGCAGGAACGCTCGAAGTGCTGAATCAGTCCGTGCATTATAATCGATATGAAGCAACACCCTATATTGCTTTAGATGAACTGTTCAAACATTATGAAATAACAAAGGACAATCGAATAGTGGATGTTGGATGTGGCAAAGGTCGGCTTTCTTTTTACATTCATTATCATTTTCAAGTACCGACAATAGGTATTGAAATGAGTGGCAAACTTTATCAAGATGCACTAGAAAATTTGCAGAGCTACGATAAGACTGGGAAGAAATCGAAGGGACTAATTACCTTCGAACGATGTCTTGCTGAGGACTACAAAATCGATTCCAGAGATGATGTATTCTATTTCTTCAATCCATTTTCTGAACAAATTTTTATGAATTTTGTTGAACATATTCTCGATTCGGTGGATGAGCATAAAAGATCTATTGACTTAATTCTTTACTATCCATCCTCAGCGTATCTTTTGTTTCTCGAAACAAGGACAACCTTCGAATTTCTGCGAGAAATCAAAGTACCAGAGCTGTATGAACAAAATGAAAATGAACGATTCATGATTTTTCATCTTCCTTTAATGAATCTCAAAATAGAACGTGAAGAGCGTAAGACAAACTAAACTGAAAAATGAAATGAGGACGAGCTTATGACGAAGGTAAATGAACTGGATGGAGCAAAAGTAATTAAACAAACGAAAAATGACGGAACACTAAAATTAAGCACTATGTATTTTGAAGAAAAAGATGGCACTACGATTGAAGTACCTATAACTGCTTTAGCCATTGCAAAGTACGAAGAAGAACGAGGGTATTATTTATTCATGTGTGATAGCGAATGGACAGTTCAGGACGATCATCATCTTGAATCGCTTGAGGCGGCAATCACTTGGGCAGAAAAGAATTTTGATGTGACTGATAAAGAATGGATGTAGGTTTAATAATTCAAGTAGATGAGGTGATATATAGATGAAGCCATATAAAAATTGTCAAAGTTGTGGAATGCCACTTTCAAAGGATACTGAAGGTGGCGGTACAGAAAAGAATGGAAATAAAAGTGTCATGTATTGTAGCCATTGTTATCAAAATGGCACGTTTACATCTCCAGAGATGACCATAGACAAAATGAGAGAGCAAGTGAAAGGGAAGTTGATTGAATTCGGAATTCCGAAAATGTTAACTGGACTGTTCACTAGTAATATCCATAAATTGGAACGTTGGAATAATGCTCGTTAACTATATTAAATGTTGGGTTGCCATTAAACCAAGTTGGTTCAGAAAGGGATCAACTTTTTTTGTGGAATTAAAACGTGAAAGAATAGAACCTTTTAATCGATATTCCTTGTATGTGAGTTGAGTCTTTACTGGATAGTCATTAATATTCTCTCAACTATTTCTGATATAGACAGTTTGCTTACTTGACAAATTCAAGTTACAAAAATATAATTACTTACATAAAGTAACCTGTCAGAGAAAACACGATACAAAAAGGGGATAGTAAAATGAGCGATATTCAAATGGTTTCCAAAGAAGCTCTTTCGGTTTTAAAAGATAAAATAAAGTTAATAAAAAAAGATGATGGCGCGGTTTATTTAGTGGGTCCCATTCGCCTTCCTGTTAATTTATATGGAGAAACGGTCATTTTTCAATGGTACTGCTGGTTGAATAGCAACAATGAAAACGAAGATTTTCAACAGATTATCGATAATTTATCTTCTGCCAATCTTGCAGAATATCAACAGTCAAGCGTCCTGGTGTATGGTGATTTTGAAAATGATGAAGAATCACTTATTAGAATGCACTCCATTTGTCACACTGGTGATATATTTGGCAGTAAAAGATGTGATTGTGGATTTCAATTGAAACAATCCATGCAAATGATTGTCGATCACGGTTCAGGAGCGTTGTTTTATTTAGCAAATCATGAAGGAAGAGGAATTGGGTTATTCAGCAAAGCCATGGCCTATATTCTTCAGGAAAATGGCTACGACACAGTGGAAGCTAACGAAAGCCTCGGTTTTGTGGATGATTCCCGCAATTATGATGATGCTATCCATGTACTCAAAGCATTACGTGCAAAACCTGTTACTTTGTTGACAAATAATCCGAAAAAACTCGCGGCATTGATTGATGCTGGTATGCCAATTTCAGGTCGTACACCTTTATGGGGAGATGTATCCGAATTTAATGAAGCTTACTTGCAGACGAAAATTAAACGTTCCGGACATTTAGAAATCGAGGATGAAGGGACTTGTCCAAATGACTAATCATGAATTTTATATGGATTTGGCCATTAATAATGCAAGGGCGATGAAGGGGCAAACAGATCCGAATCCTCTGGTGGGCTCAGTCATTGTGAATGACAACCGAATTGTTGGAGTCGGAACTCATTTGAAAACTGGGGAACCACATGCAGAAATTCATGCGCTGCGCATGGCTGGAGACAAAGCGAGGGGTGGAACCATTTACGTCACACTCGAACCTTGCTCCCATTACGGGCGTACGGGTCCTTGTGCTGTAGCGATTGTAGAAGCCGGCTTGAAGAAAGTGGTTATTGCAACGCTCGATCCAAACCCAATGGTCTCCGGACGAGGTGTCAAAATTCTTGAAGATGCAGGAATTGAAGTCATTGTTGGCATTCAAGAAGATGCATCAAGAAAAATGAATGAAGTATTCAATAAGTTCATCGTCGAGAATCAACCATTCGTAACTTTAAAAGCGGGCATTACTTTAGATGGTAAAATTGCTACACATTCATCTGATAGCAAATGGATTACATCTGAAGAAGCAAGAAACGATGTCCATAAAATACGAAATGAAAACATGGCGATATTAGTGGGCGTAAATACGGTTATTGCGGACAACCCAGAATTAACAACAAGAATTTCAAATGGTCGAAACCCGATTCGCATTATATTGGATTCTACATTAAAAATTCCACTAGAGAGTAAAGTTGTTACAGATAAATTAGCTGATACCTGGATTTTTACCAGTGTTAACTATGATAGGGACAAGAAAAAAGCCTTGGAGAATTTGGGGATATCTGTTTTTTCCACGTCTGGTTCAAAACATGTAAACCCAGTTGAAGTGATGAAAGTGTTAGGTGAAAAAGGAATTTCATCTATATTGATTGAAGGTGGAGGAACCATCAACGCTGCTTTTTTAGAAAACAAATTGATTGATAAAGCCATTATTTATATTGCACCGAAATTAATCGGAGGACATCAAGCCCCTACTTTCATGGAAGGTACCGGAATTGACAAAATGGGCGATGCTGTTGAATTATTTGATACTGAGATTATAAAAATCGGGAAAGATTTTAAATTTACCGGTTATCCAGTATATAAAAAATGAAAGAAAAAATTGAGGGATTCCATTATGAAGTTTGGTTTTGATATAGACGACACTCTCATTAAGCTGAGAGAACATGCTTTTCATATCTACAATAAAAATTTGAAACAAAATGTTCCCATCGACGTTTTTCATGAAATAAAAAGAGTTGAAATACATGAAGCATTCGGACTGGATGCACAACAAGGTGCTGATATGTGGAATCGTTCGCTGGAAGAAATTTATTACACGGCTTGTCCACCTTATCCAGGTGCGGTCGAGGCATTGGTGGAACTAAGTAACCAAGGTCATGAAATATATTATATAACTGCTCGACCTAGTGAACATGGCGAACGGACGAAAAAATGGATGATTGAACAAGGGTTTCCTGTACAAGATGATCGCTTCTTTTGCGGCATGAAGGATCAGGAAAAAGTTGAAATCATTCAATCTTTACAACTCGATTATTATTTTGATGACAAGCCGGATGTGTTAAATACACTTACATCAGCGCATCTCAAACCTTTTGTTATGAATCAATCCTACAACCAGCATCTGACCATTTCAAGAATAGTGGACTGGTCTGAATTGCAAAAAGTTATCGAAAAAATTGATCACCATCAACTGTGAATAAAAGTATAATTCATCTCTATTTGTGAAACAGCGTATGTGAGTCTTCAGAAAATGGTACAATACTTAGTATAGGAAATTCTTTAGAATGCTTGAATGTTTTTTATCCGCTATGGCTTGTATATACTGATAAGCAAATATGAATTTTTCGATAATAAAAAAATGAAAAAACATCAGCTGCGAATAGCTGGGTTTTTTTATTAAAGGAGATAGATTTACATGACTAACAAAGTACAAAACGATCTACCAGAAAATTACGAAGAACTGAAAAAAGAAGCGAACCGTACATCCAGTTGGAGAGCGCGTTTTGATGCTGTTGAGGAATTGGGCCAGTTCAAACACAGTAAAGTGATCGATGTACTTACAAACCGTATGAACAACGATCCTGTATTTAAAGTGCAAGAGGCAGCTTACCGACAACTTAAAAATTTCGGTGAAGATGTAGAGAAGCCTAAACAAACAAAATTCGATATCATTAAAGGAACGTCTAAAATTTTGTTGCGCATTAAAAAGAGTTTGCCTGCCGATCATTCATATGACGAGTTCAAAGAGAAACTGAAAAAAATGAGACTTGATGTATATGATGCATACGAAGGTGAAAAGGGTGGCGAATTCGATAAGTGGCTTGAAAATGAATGGGCTTCCTTATTGAAAAAATAGGCTTTGTTAACTTTCACGGGTGATTTTATAAAAAATGGAATCGGTGCCCTTTCCGCGGACGAACTAGCAAGCCTCCTCGCTCGTACCTCACTGCGGGGTCTTGCCAGCCCGTTTTTCCGCAGGAGTGGCGCAGATTCCTTTACTATTAACAATATGATCAACTGACTATAGAACACCAATATTAAATAATGTTGTTGATATAAAAATACTACGAAGAGTGCATTTGCGCCTAGCAAGCCGCAGGAGCGTGAAGAATGAGACCGCAAGTATGTGGTTTTCATACTTGTTGGCTCATGCGGAACGTGCGGCAAGCGCAAATGTACGATAAACAACCATACCATTTAACAGAGCCAAAAAATAAATAAAACTAACCGATTGCACATAATTGCAATCGGTTTTTTTCATTCTATGGACTTACTACAGGTTCGAGTACAGTTAACGTAAGATTAATTGTATTCATCCTCACACTTGCGCCAAGCGGAATGGCGGCCTTAAAACGGCCATGTGCCGTGGCTACATTACTTAACAAAGGTTTTCCTAAAGGTACAAGAAAATCATCGATTAGTTGATCGTACGAGACCCCATAGGCAGGTTCGCAATTTGTACACTCGCCCATCATAATTCCGATGCAATCCTCAAATTTACCAGCTAGTTTCAAGTGATTTAAATAGCGGTAAATAGTGTTGATAGGTTCATGTGTATCTTCGAGACAGAGAATCTTTCCTTCCGTATTAATTTCAAAGGGAGTGCCCAATGTGTCCACAAATGACGTCAGATTTCCACCTACAATCGGACCTGTTACATCCCCGGAGACTTTGTTCACGAACGGCATGCCTGGCGGGTTTACAATTTCCCATGGTGCAGGTCTGGCTGACGTGGCAGCGAAATATTGATTGAAATTATAAGCCGGGGTTCGAGTGTTGAAATCAAGTAACAGTAAACTTTGAAAAGTAATCAAATCTGAATACTCATAAAGAGCGTTCAGTAAAATGGTTACATCGCTGTATCCAGAAATGATTTTTGGATTTTGCCTGATGACATTAAAGTCCAGGAAGGGAAGAATGCCAGCAACTCCGACTCCTCCTCTGGTTGGTAAAATACAGGTAACGGTTTTATCTTCAAACATCTTCATTAAATCCGATGCCCGTTCTTCAGGAGTTCCTGCTAGGAAACCGTCGGTATCATATACATGATCACCAACAATGACGTTGAAGCCCATATTCTTTAAAGTAGCAATGCCTTCATCAATTCTCTGAGCACTTAATGGACTCCCTAAAGTTACAATCCCTATCGTGTCACCTGCTTGCAGTTGCGGAGGCTTTATGGCCATTTTTATTCAACTCCTTCCAATACACAAATATTCCTCTATTATATGGTTGTGACAAAAAGGAAAGTACTAAAAGTAAAGCAAATTCGTAGGGTTCCACAGACTGACATATGATTTTCGGCTAAAACAGATGTAGAATAAAAGAAAAACAAATGATTGGGTGATTTTATGAAACAAAACATAAAGCTTAAAGTGAAATCTTCTTTTGCAAAAAATATGAAAGCGGGATACCCGCTCATAACGGAAGATGCAATCATCAATATGAAAGATGTAAAAGATGAAGGGACAATCATCGAACTAGTGGATGATCAGCACCGTTTCATTGGAAAAGGTTATTATGGCAAACAGAACAAGGGTCGAGGGTGGATTTTGAGCCATAATCAACATGAAAAATTCGATGCCTCGTTTTTTGAAGAAAAGTTAAAACTGGCCATCGAACATCGGGATTCATTATTCCAGGATACCAAGACGACTGCATTCCGTGTATTTAATGGAGAAGGCGACGGTGTGGGCGGTTTTACAATCGATTATTTCGATGGATACTATGTCATCAGTTGGTACAGTGAAGGAATTTACCAGTTTAAAAATGAAGTGATTCAAGCGTTGTCCAATGTGGTTGACGTGAAAGGTTTGTATGAAAAAAAACGTTTTGCCGTCAAAGGTACTTATATGGAAGATGATGATTTTATTTCGGGAGAAAAGGCTCCTGAACCATTGCTTGTAAAAGAGAATGACATGAATTTTGCAGTATATTTAAACGACGGGGCAATGGTAGGCATCTTTTTGGACCAACGTGACGTAAGAAGAACCATTCGTGATTCCTATTCAAAAGGGAAAAATGTCTTGAATACGTTTTCTTATACAGGTGCCTTTTCAGTTGCAGCGGCACTTGGTGGTGCAATAAAAACGACGAGTGTCGATCTGGCTAATCGCAGTAAAAGCAAAACAATCGAGCAGTTCAGTGTTAATGGTATTGATTTCGAGTCCCAGGACATTATTGTGGAAGATGTTTTTCATTATTTTAAATATGCGGTTCGAAAAGAATTGAAATTTGATTTGGTGATATTAGATCCTCCAAGCTTTGCCCGATCTAAAAAGCATACGTTCAGCGCTGGAAAGGACTATCCAGATTTGCTTATGCAAGCAATTGCCATTACTGAAAAAAACGGTATGATTGTTGCTTCTTCAAACTGCAGTACGTTTGGCATGACCAAGTTTAAAGGATTTATTGATAAAGCGTTTAAACAATCCGGTGAAAAGTATACTATCCGGGAAGAGTTCTCTCTCCCTGAAGACTTTAAAACAATCGAAGAATTTAAAGAAGGAAATTATTTAAAAGTAGTGTTCATTGAAAAACGCTAATCCTCTCAGGATATTTGACTTGAATATTGTTGACTAGATAATGTTTAAATTTTATTGATTAGTGATAAATAAGTCTTGTAAAAAGGAAGTTTATGCTCTCTTCGATTTACGGGATTGATTTGCTTGTAAATCGTAAATGGTAAGGGGGGATAGACATCCCCAGCTATAGATGCAAAAATGTGCTTGAAAAAGCGGATTCCTCTCTTTATGTCGCGAAAGAAAACGGACGTAATCAAGTTGAACTCGCAAAGATGGATGAAATCGGTCCTGCGATGCTCGCAAGGACATAAAGTTTTATAAAATAATAACTGCCCAGGAAGGCTTGTCCTTTCTGGGCAATTTTAATTATGAAAATATCTATTGAGTAGGAAAGGAAAGCCACTAAAACGTTTAAAGAACAAAAAAGTGAATAATCAGATTAAGCCAAATAGTCTAAAAATGTATTGTATATACTTTATACTACAGATAGTATTTAGGTATAAACATCATGAGACGAGGTACACCTTTATGGAATTACTAACAGTGAATTTCCTATTTAATCTATCATTATTAATTGTATTACTTTTTTTCTGTTTGATGTGGGCAGAGAAATCAGATGTAAAGAATAATTTCCGAGAAACAGCTAAGTTATATTTTATCGTTTCTTTGGTGCTCTGTTATGTATTTTCATACCGCTTGACGGAAGATATAGTATTAGACCTGCGAATAGTCCCTTTTATAATAGGGGGACTCTATTTGGGGATAAGTCCGATATTGGGTCTACTGATTATCGTTATTCGTGGATTTTTTGGAATCGATAACGGATTCTATATAGCCGCATTGTTTTACGGAGTAGCCAGTTGGTTTATATGGTATATTTCCCCTTGGTTTTTAAAAAGGTCATCTAAATTCAGAATAATGTTTGCTGTAGGGGTAACTTTTCTGGTCAGTTTGTTTATATTAGTAGGTTTAGAAATTCTGTCCCCGCCAGAACGTTCTTTAGATTTCTGGTTTGCTTATCTTTTTGTACCGCCACTCGGAGTTGCCATGATTTCTTATCTTATAGAAGGTATTAGAAGAAATATTCTTTTGCGACAGCGTTTGGTCAAGGCTGAAAAATTAGAGGCAGTTGAACAGATGGGTGCGGCCATTTCTCATGAGATTCGTAATCCCTTGACGTCTGCCATGGGGTTTGTTCAGCTTTTGGAAGACGATTTACTTGATTTGGATAAACGAAAGCAATATCTCAACATTTTAAAAGAAGAATTGCAATCAGCTGAAAAGGTAATACAGGATTATTTAACATTTTCCAAACCGACCATTGAATCCGTAGAAGTGTTTCAAGTGGAAGAAGAGCTTAATCAAATACTAAAATTGTTGCAGCCTTCTGCTAATTGGTATTCCGTAAGAGTGGAAAGTGATTATAGCTCGTTAAATTACATACAAGGTGATCGTCAAAAATTTCATCAATGTTTTGTCAATGTCATAAAAAATGCGATTGAGTCCATGCCAAACGGTGGTATTTTATCGGTTTCCTCGCGCGCAGATTCTACCCACGTGACGATCAAGATTCAAGATACAGGAATAGGCATGACGAAAGATCAAATAGAGCGTCTAGGTGAACCTTATTATTCAACGAAAGGAGATAAAGGGACTGGCCTCGGTGTGATGGTTGTAAATAGTATTGTCAAAGCTATGAAAGGAACCATACATGTTAAAAGTAAAGTTGGGGAAGGAACTGTATTTACATTTACGTTTCATTTGTATAAGAAAAGTAATCAGAATTCTTCAAGACAAGTCAAGCACCAAAATCTTTATATGTAATGTGTGATAATTTCCATGCCAATCAACGGAAAACTTTTGGTTTACACGATGTAACGAGCCGGGCACCATTCGCGGTCATATTATTCCGAATTCAAGCCCAGTTAACAGCACAATAAAAATCAAGGCCGTTCCCAATTACACGGGAACGGCCTTGATTTTGGATAAGGGCATAACCGGAATATCCAAATTTATGGTTTATAAAAGTTCTCTGTGTAATAGGGTTGATTTTCATCATTAAATGCTACACCCACACCAAGCAATTCAAAGTCGCTTTTTAAAAGATTCTTGCGATGCCCCATCGAATTCATCAATCCTTCATGTGCAAAAATACTGCTGGACTGACCATAAGCTAAATTTTCTCCAGCTACGGAATAATTGATGTTGTCCATCGTCATGCGATCAAAAGGAGATTGTCCTGATAAATTGGTATGACTGAAATAATTATGTTCTGCCATGTCTACACTGTGTTTATAAGCTGTTACTCTGATTTTGGATTCCCATTTTACTGGCGAGACATTGTGGTGAACGCGGGCAGCATTTGTTAAATCGAATAATTGGAATTCAAATCCCTTTTGTAAATCCGCACTTGTGTCACCATATAAAGCACCTTTTTGGTTTTCCATATGCTTTGAAATAATCTGGATTGCTGTGACAGTATTTTTTTCATGGACGTCATAAAAAACAGTCACATAGACATTTTCGATTAAGTAAGTATCCATCTCTCCATCACTATTCAACAAGTATCGGACATTGCCTTTTTGAATGTATTTGATAGGCTTTCCTAATGCATTATGAACAATAGATTTTGGACTGCTCAGTTTGAATCCGTATGAAGTGGAAATCAAGTCATTATTGGTAAATAGCCCATTCACTTGTTGAGACTCATCGAACGAAACCATTAAAAAGTTTTGATAGTCTGTGTGATAGGTATGCCAATCTGAGCCATATTCATTTTTAGTGATGCGCTTCGCCTTGCCCAGCTCGGCATTGACCGATTCCATGCTGTCCCCAATTTGTATGTTATGAACGGCAAATAATCCCTCTGTAGGTGTTGATAATGCAGGCTTTTCGACTTGATTAATGGATGCATACTTCGATTCTCCTGCTTCCAATGTCAGTTTTGCGGGTATGGTAGCCACTTTTTGGGATAAATCAGCAATAATGGGCTGTTCTTTTAAATATTCGTATCCTTTAATTACTTGTGCATCAATCGTATTTAAAAAAGATACATCAACGTATTTGCTGGCTGGTTCTTCCCACAGCGGACTTGTTAAATAAGCTGCAAAAAGTAATGTGAGGATTAATTTTATGTAACCCAAATTTTGTTCCACCCTTATCATCAAATTGTATTCTCGTATTGGAAAATACTTGTTATTTGACAGTATATCCAGCGCGACCTGGATGAATACGTGATAAGTGGGGGTTTCTTTTAAAATAGTCTTTGTTAAACGAGATTGCTCGTTTAATGGAGCAGATTTCCACTTTTATTATCTCTGATGTTGATGGTAATTCCCTCATTTCAATAATAATCAATAATAAACGCTAACTGTCTTAAAATACATTTTGAATAGTAACCTTAAAGGCTTAGAATAAGAGTATTACAGCGAAGAAATTGGGTGTGTGATGGAGTCGATTCTAAAGTATATAGAAGATATGGGCTTTTATATGGTATTAATTTTACCGGTCATTCTAGTGGTTCGTTTCATTCAAAATAAACGCAATAATAAACAATTGAATATCTTACGAGAATGCGGGATTATCTTTTTTTTCATGTTCCTGGCGGGGCTGTTGTCACAGACGATTTTGCCATCAGTGAGCAATCAAGGCGGGAAAGTGCAATTAATTAACGGAGATCATCAAGCAATTAATTTAGAACTTTTTCGCGTCTTGTTTGAAACATATAACGCTATTAAATATTTGAACTTATGGCAACCTTTTTTCATTAATTTCGTTGGTAATATTGCGATGTTTCTTCCGATTGGCTTTTTTCTTCCGTTGTTATGGCAGAAATTCAATCGTGCTTGGAAAGTGATTGGGACTGGACTGCTCCTATCATTGGCCATAGAAATATTACAGTTACCTCAAATGCGCAGCAGTGACGTGGACGATTTGTGGCTGAATACATTGGGAACGGCAATTGGCTATGTCTTGTATAGAAGATTTCCTAAATCGTTCAAAAAATGGTTTAAAAACTAGAGCCATGGGTAAATAACCTATGAATCTAGAAATTAAGGGGTTTGACAGCATGATACCACCAGTAGAAACAAAAATGGATGGAAAGAAAATGACCGTTATCGATGATTTGGTTAAACAAGGTGTATTTAAAGTTGAAGGAAAACAATTATATGAACTATCCCTATATGAATTAATTAAAGAGCATATGGAAAAAGCAGATTAATTAGGTGTCAGAGTAACAGGAGCGGTCCTGTTACTCTGGCTCTTTTTTGTGGGTCTGTTGATATAGGTGCATAAAACAGATAAAAAGTGACATTTAAATTAACTGTGGAAAAATGATATAATTTCACATTGAAGTGAATAATAAATGATTGAATGTGATGTTGGGAAACGAAATGTTTGGGAGGAATTCTCATGAGTCAAACAAAGCGTAAAAAACTTATCAACGATTGGCTGGATGAGGCAACGATTGCTAATATGCAGGAAAAGATGTCTAGCAATGAAATAACTTCTGAGGATTTGGTTTTCATGTATAATTGCGATAAGTAAGTCGATGGATGATTTCCAACTTGATGCCTTGGTCTTTCCTCAAGATCCTGGGTGCTGTAACGGTGTTGCCGCAGATACACCATCCATCACTGTTCCTGCGGATTTTTCGCAGGCAGGAGAACCCTTTGGACTTACCTTATCAGGCAGAGCGTGGAGTGAGGCTTTGCTCATTTCAATGGCATATGCATCCGAACAAAAAGTAATTGCTCGGAGAAAACCGTAATTCACGGTACAATATAAACACAAACTATGTTTTTTGGGAAAAGAGAGTTGATATTACGATGACAACAAATTCATTTTTACCTATATTGCTTGGATCAGATATGAATGCTTATGGAATGGCACGTGCTTTTCACGAAGCCTATGGCTTAAAGCCGCTAGTCCTTGGACGTATGAATTTATCCGCAACACAAGACAGCAAAATCCTGGATTTTCAGGTTATCCCGCGTTTAAATGAACAGGACGTATTCGTTCCGGCACTTATTAAAGTGGCGGGTGAACATACAGACAAAAAGCTTTTGCTCCTTGCATGTGGCGATGATTATGCAAAATTAATCATTAAAAATAAGGAGCAATTGCTACCTTATTTCGCGGTTCCATATATTGATGAAAAATTAATGGATCGCATCGTTCTTAAAGAGAACTTCTATAATATTTGTGAGCAATACGGCTTTGCCTATCCTAAAACGTCATTATGCACATATGACACGAAGGATACGTTTGCAATTGACTTTATGTATCCAATCATCATTAAAGCATCAAACTCTGTAGCGTACTGGAATTGCTCGTTCCCTGGAAAGAAAAAAGTGTTTGTCGCACACGATGAAGCAGAAAAAAACGCCATTATCGAAGCGATCTATAGCTCATCTTACAAAGATAATTTAACGATTCAAGAATTTGTTCCTGGAGACGATTCCTACATGCGCGTGTTAAACGCATACGTTGGGAAAGATGGAAAAGTGAAGCTCATGTCACTTGGAAATCCAATTCTCGAAGAACATTCTCCAGAAGGAATCGGGAGCTATGCGGCAATCATTAATACATTTGATGAGGCATTGCTTGACCGAGTTCGTGTATTCCTGGAAGATATTGGATACACAGGCTTCGCGAATTTTGATATGAAGCTGGATTTGCGTGATGGTGAATATAAACTGTTTGAAATCAACTTGCGAAATGGCCGCAGCAGTTACTATGTAACGGCAAGTGGACATAATTTGATGAAATACGTAGCAGACGATCATATGCTCAATATTCCACAAACATTGACGTATGCGAAGGACAAGCACTTATGGATGATCATCCCTAAAGGTGTATTATTCAAATACGCACAAAACGAGCTGTTGAAAGAAGAAGCCAGGGAGTTAATTGCAGAAGGAAAAGTGACAAATCACTTATTCTACAAAGAAGATTTCAATCCGAAACGTTGGGCGAAATTGACGCTCAATAATTTGAATTACTATCGTAAATACAAAAAATACTTTAATAACAAAGGTTTGTCATAAGTTATGAAGACGAAAATATTAGGCATCATTGGGGGAGTAGGTCCCCTGGCTACGATGTTGCTTGGTGAAATGATTGTCAAACGCACGAAAGCGAAAACCGATCAACAGCATGTCAACATGGTGATTACCAATAATACGGCCATTCCAGACCGTACAACATATATTTTAGATCGATCGAAAGCCAACCCAGTACCTGTGATGATTTCCGATGCTACAAAACTGAAATCTATTGGTGCGGAAGTATTGGCGGTTCCGTGCAATACGGCTCACTCTTTTTATAAAGAGATTCAACAAGGAGCAGAAATTCCTGTATTGCACATGATTAACGAAACGGCAAAACATGCAGCTCAAATTGGTGCCAAAAAAGTAGGAATTCTGGCAACAACAGGTACATTGACGGCTTCTGTTTATCAACTGGCTTGTAAAGAGAGTGGCATTCAACCGGTTGTACCCGATGAGGAAACTCAGAAACTGGTCATGTCAGTTATTTATGATGACGTCAAAGCTGGGCAACCTGTCGATTTTCTAAAATGGCAGCAAATCATCAATCGAATGAACGAATTGGGTTGCGATCATTTGATATTGGGCTGTACAGAATTATCGATTGTCAAAAAAGAACTGAATCTTGATGAAACTTATATTGATTCTCTGATGGTATTAGCTGAAAGTGCCATACTTGCATGCGGCTACGAATTGAATGATTAAACATGCTCTGTCTCCTTCATGGGGACAGGGTTTTTATTATGGGGAAAACGACTGAATATATCAGTAAAAGGTTGAAGATAGTGATTTGTGGTACACTAGGAGCATGTATTTATAAAGGTGGAATAACCCATGACATTTATCGAAAACTTAAAACCAGAACTTCAAAATAAATGGAAATTTGAATATGAAATGCCTGTTCAGTCACAATTAATCCCTAGCATGCTGGAAGGAAAAGATGTGGTGGCACAATCGCCGACAGGATCAGGGAAAACTTTGGCTTATGTATTGCCGATATTGAATCAAGTGAATGGTGCCATTCAAAAAACACAAGCACTTATCGTTGCCCCTTCACAGGAACTATCCATGCAAATCGTTGAAGTATTGCGAGAGTGGACTGCAGATACCGATATTACGGTTGCTCAACTAATCGGAGGAGCCAATATGGCTCGTCAATTGGAGAAATTAAAGAAAAAGCCCACAATTGTTGTAGGAACACCGGGGCGTTTGAATGAATTAATGAAATCAAAGAAACTTAAATTGCACGATATACGACATATTGTTTTAGATGAGGGAGATCAACTATTGGCCCGTGAGCATCGTGGTGTCATTAAAGCGCTTATCGATGGGTCTAATCATGACAGACAGATTGTGGTCGTTTCTGCAACAATCACAGAAGAAATTGAGCTTGTTGCAAGTCGCATGATGAAAGAGCCGATTAGAATTCAAGTTAGTCATGAAGAATTGCCAGCACAAGGAAAAGTGGTCCATTCATTCGTCAAAGTAGAAGAACGAGATAAAACCGATTTATTGCGACGGTTGGCGCACGTAGAAGGCTTACGGGGTCTAGCGTTTGTCAATAATTTAGATCAATTGTTGATGAAAGAAACGAAACTGAAATTCCGTGAAGCAAAAATAGTTGCATTGCACTCAGATATGAAAAAAGAAGAACGTAAGCAGGCATTGGCTTCTTTCCGTAAAGGCGAAGTAAGCATACTGATTGCTACAGATATTGCAGCACGAGGTCTTGACATTGAAGGATTGACTCATGTCATTCACGTCGATGTACCGCACTCAATTGAACCTTATCTGCACCGTTCAGGTCGAACAGGTCGTGCTGGTGCTGACGGGGAAGTATTGTCTTTATTAACCTACAAAGACGAAAAGAATTTTAAAAAATGGACGAAAGAATTGCCTTCAAAACCCGTTCAAAAGGTATGGGATCAAGGTAAATTGATTGAAGGGTCCTCAAAAACGGTGCAACAAAGGGGGAAAAAGAAATGACATTTGAAGAGAAACTAGCCGAATATGCAGATTTGGCAGTTCGCGTTGGAATCAATGTCCAGCCTGGTCAATATGTATTGATTAATACAACGACTGATACCCTAGATTTTACGCGTTTGGTTGTGAAGAAAGCATATGAAGCTGGAGCAAAGCGTGTCCATGTGAATTTCTCAGATGGACCGACAAATCGTGCTTTTTATGAGTTGGCACCAGATTCCGCTATGCACGAATTTCCTGCATGGATGGTTACACAGCGTGAAGAATTGATCGATCAGCAGGGTTCTTTGTTGTGGATTGATGCAGAAGATCCTGATTTATTGGCTGGAATTCCTGCCAAACGCATTTCCGATCAACAAAAAGTGGCGGGCCGTGCATTGGAAAAATATCGCGCTTCCGTCATGTCAGATAAAATTGCTTGGTCGATTGTAGCTATACCTTCAGAGATGTGGGCAGCCAAAGTATTCCCGGATTTGCCAAAAGAAGAGCAGTTATCCATGCTATGGGAAACGATTTTCAAAACCGTACGCATCGGAGATGGAACTGCAGTTGATCAATGGAAAACACATATTCGCGATTTGGAAGCCCGTGCAACAGCTTTAAATGATAAACGTTTCAAAAAAATCATTTATAAAGCACCAGGCACGGATTTGATAATCGAACTGCCGGATAAACATATTTGGATGTCCGGTGCCAGCAGAACACCTAACAGAACAGCGTTTATAGCGAATATGCCGACTGAAGAAGTGTACACTGCTCCATTAAAATTTGGTGTGAATGGCTATGTCCGTAATACTAAACCATTTGTATATCAAGGTAATATCATAGACAAATTTACGTTAACATTTGAACAAGGAAAGATCGTGAAGGCTGAGGCTGAAGTAGGGAATGACTTATTGCAGCAACTCATTCAACATGATGAAGGCTCTGCTTATTTAGGGGAGTTGGCATTGGTACCTCATGAATCACCGATTTCATCTTCTGGAATTTTGTTCTATAACACATTATTTGATGAAAATGCCTCTAACCATTTAGCAATTGGCGAAGCGTATCCAACATGCGTTGAAGGTGCACGGGACTTAGAAGAAGCACAGCTTCGTGCTTTAGGATTAAATACATCAATCACTCATGAAGATTTCATGATAGGCAGTGCTGAAATGGACATTGATGGCGAATACGAAGATGGTACAAGAGAATCGATTTTCCGCAAAGGCAATTGGGCATTTTAAGGTGATGTCATGATTATCAAAAAACTAACTGTCGTGTTGTTCAGTCTGGGCCTGTTTTTAGTGCCATTACAGACAAGCGCTCAAGTAATTGGACCAGTTTCTTATGTGGCTCTCGGTGACTCACTTGCGGCTGGTCAAACCCCGACACGTGGAATTGATACTGGTTACAGTGATTTAATTGCCCAAGAAATTGCGAGAAATCAACCACTGGCCTTCTACTCAAAAGATTTGGCGTTCCCAGGATTTACGAGCACTGATGTGTTGAAGCGAGTCCAATCGAAAGAAGCAAAATCTTTGCTACAAAATGCAAATCTCATCACGATATCTGCTGGAGCAAACGATCTTCTGAGATTAATAAAATCAGATCCAAAATCAGGCTCACTGTCATTTCAGCAAATCCCAGCAGACTATTCTTTGAACAATGTACGAAAGAATATGAAGACCATGCTTACAGAGCTGAAAAAGATTGCACCAAAAGCGGAAGTGTATGTAATGGGGTATTATTTTGCCTATCCGCATGCCCGTGACTCACAAAAAGTCGGTACTGCGAAACAACTGAATCGATTGAATCAAATTTTGGCAAACGTGGCAAAAGAAGCGGGTGTGAAATTTGTATCTGTGGAAACTGCATTTGGAGATCAAGCCACTGGCAAAGTACCGAACCCTGCTGATGTGCATCCGAATGCTGAAGGATATAGAGCCATGGCTAACAGCTTTTTCAATGTCTATGCTAAAGGTGGTATGCAGGTATTGGCAGGGGAGATTCCTCCTGCAAATCCACTGAGCTTCGAACAGATTATGAAAGACCGTCAAGGAGCAAAGGCAACGGTAGCTGGTGATGAATCTGCCGCACTGCCATCATCATTTTTGGATAAAGATTATATTGCCGTATCTGAAATGAAAACGATGATATAAAAAAAGTTGGAACTCAGATTAATGAGTTCCAACTTTTTATTTGCGTGGATATGTTGTTGTTGTGGAGCGGTTTCTTGAATCCAATACTTTTTTTACGATTGGAATAATAATTGGCGCAAACTTTACAGCTGTCTTAACTAAGTTACCGATTCTCATGTGTATCGCTCCTGTCAGTATTGAATATTAATTTAATTCCCGTAAAGAGCCTAAGGTAAACCTATTGCAGTACTTTAATTCCTTGGATGATATTCCAGATCAGTACAATAAGATAAAGAATACCGTACACTGCAATAAACAAGAAAGGAAGTCCTGCAGTCAGGAAGTTAAATGATGTGCTAGGCTCTACAGTGCCATCAACTGTCGTGCTGAATACTGCGATTGAACCAATCACTAATACAATGAACCCGACAATTCCGAGCACCACGGGAATCAAGTGTGACAGAAGAGAGCGTTTCGCATGATACTTAACCTCAGCTGTCGGTGAAACGAAATATACGATTAATGGCAATAAGAATGGAGCGAATAAAATACTGAAATAACACAAAGCGGATAATATACGTTGATTATCCATTAATACTCCTCCTTTAATGCTTACTGCCATTTAATACGTTACAACATTAATAGAGGTTTCAAATCAATGCATATTTCGTTAAAATGTCTGCATATTGCTCAACGGATGATATCAATACATACTCTCCTGGTCCGTGCCAGTCGTCTCCGCTTGGTCCGAACTCAATTGCTCCAGCACCAGTTTTTGCATAGTAACGTGTATCCGCAGCTCCATGCTGCCCGAATAACACAGCCTCTTTTTGTGTTACTTGTGCTATAACACCAGCAAGAGATTGAACAAAAGCATTATCTTCGGTAGTTGTAATGGCGGGTGTTTTACCGCCAGGTTTGACAATGTTTTTGGGGTTAATAGATTGAGCAAGTTCAGTCATTTCTTCAATAATATCTTCCCATTTTTGTCCTGGCACAAAGCGAATATCGTAGTTAACTAGGCATTCATCAGGTACGACATTATATCGATCGCCCGCCTGGATTTTAGCCAAGTTAATGGAAGGATATTCGTAATATGGATTGCTTGCTTTCGTAAATGGTAGTGTCTTTAATTGTTCATTAAATTTAAAGGCTGCTTCAATGGCATTCGTTCCTTCCCATGGACGGGATCCGTGGGCAGCTTTTCCGAATAAAGTGACATCCGCATGCAGAATTCCTTTCGATTGAACACTAAGTTTCAGGTGAGTTGGTTCTCCGCAAATGACAAAGTCACCTGAGCGACCAATTTCTACAAGATGACCGGATGTTTTACTTCCACCCGTTTCTTCATCCGTTACAATATGTAAAACAATGCGTTGCTTAAGTTCTTCCCTTGCAGAATAAGTACGTCGGAACGCTTCCATCATGGCTGCCACTCCAGCTTTCATATCTGCGGATCCACGACCATACAAGCGGTCGCCTTCGATAACGGGATTGAATTGCTCGATTTTTCCAGGTACTACATCCACATGGCCATTCCATACGATGGTTGTGAGACCTTGTCCGATTTCAGCGTGAATCATCAATCGGCCTTCATTTTCAAGAACTTCATGTGTTATTTCATGACTATCGAGCCATTTTGAACAAAATCGAAGTGCTTCGTTGGCACCTTCTTCTGTATCACTTTTAATTGCTACCAAATTTTTCAATAACTCGATCATATAACTTCACATCCTCATTAAATTTTTATATTCAGTATACATACAGCTGTTCCAAAAGTCACAGAACAAACGAAACCCTCTTGCTTCTCTTTCCCTCTTTAGTTACAATTAACCCGTAATATCAAAATTAGATGTATTTACCACAAGGGGAGCCTGTAATGGCTGAGAGTGAGCGAGGAACGTTCTAACCCTTTGAACCTGTAAGTTAATGCTTGCGCAGGGATGTGGATAGAAACCGACTCCAACGACGTCAGGCTCTGTCCCTGAGGTCGTTTTTTTATGGTTTTTTTCACCCTGACATGCGATTTGCAGTACATCGCAAAAGGAGGAAGAAAGATGAATCGAAGTAAGTTGTTATTATTAATTGAAGTGGCTATTTTTGCAGGAATCGGATTGGTATTGGATATGCTTTCTATTAACTTATGGTTCCAGGGCGGATCTATTAGTCTTGTCATGGTACCAATCGTATTGATGGCTATTCGATGGGGGCTTGCGGGAGGTTTGAGCACGGGTCTGATTATTGGGGTCCTTCAAATTTTAGCGGGAAGAGCTTATATTTTATATCCTGCCCAAGGTTTCCTGGATTATTTCGTTGCGTTCACAGTTGTTGGCTTAGCAGCACTTGTCAGACATAAAGTAATACAAGCAAAAAATGAGCAGCGTAAAGGAAAAATGATTACTTATATCGTATTGGGAGCTGTTTTTGGTGGGCTCTTCCGGTTCTTTACACATGTAATCGCAGGAGTTATTTTCTTTTCAGAAGCTGCAGAAGGCAAGAACGTTTGGATTTATTCGCTCGTATATAACGGCGGTTATATGATTCCTTCCATTATTTTGACAGCAATTGTGTGCTCCATCATTTTCGTTGCTGCACCACGTCTTATTGAACATCGCAATAATGTTTGATTTATAGGTGTGTCTTTATTGAGTGGAATCATCTATGTTTGTAGCAAATGGACAGAATTGGTTTTGAATGAACAAAAACCATGTATAAACCCTGTATGGGTTGTTTTTAAAATTCGGCCGATGACGCAATTCCTCTATCGCGCATACTTTACTAGAGGTTTACCAAATGTTCAGAATGATTTTGGTAAATGGGAAAGCATCTTTTCTTGTGGTATAGTATGGGGTAGATAATTTGAGGAAGAAAGGGTTTAACGAATATGATTGCAAAAACTACTGAAGACTTTGAGTCGTTAAAAACTATCGGTCGCATCGTTGCAGAAATTCGCGATGTAATGCGAGATGCAACAAAACCAGGTGTCACGACAAAAGAACTTGATGAGATCGCTGGCCGTATGTTTAAAGAAAAAGGAGCTATTTCTGGTCCTAAAGGGGAATACGATTTCCCTGGATTTACATGCATCAGTGTCAATGAAGAAGTTGCTCATGGCATTCCCGGTTCACGTGTCATCAAAGATGGAGACCTAGTGAACATCGACGTATCCGGATCATTTAATGGCTATTTCGCAGATACGGGAATTTCATTTGTAGTGGGTGAAGGCTACGCGAAGAAAGAAAAGCTATGTACAGTAGCTGAAAGTGCATTTAACCGTGCAATGTTGAAAGTAAAGGCTGGTGCTCGGTTAAATCAAATCGGCAAAGCGGTGGAACGTGAAGCGAAGCAAAATGGATTAACTGTCATTATGAACTTAACTGGACATGGTATCGGAAAATCTCTTCATGAAGCACCCCAGCATATTTTGAATTACTTTGATGCATGGGAACCTACCATCTTAAAAGAAGGTATGGTTTTGGCAGTTGAGCCGTTCATTTCAGAAAAAGCGGAACATATCGTGGAGTCTGGTGACGGTTGGACTTTCTTGACTCCGGATAAATCATTAGTTGCACAGATTGAACATACGGTCATCGTTACTAAAGATGCGCCAATTCTTATTACGAAAATCGATTAAATAATGCGAAAGACCAACTGCTATGAACGCGCAGTTGGTCTTTTTTTAATAAATAGGATGCCCGCTAGCATGACTGCACATAAGAAAAGAGCAGCTGTAGAGACAAGAAGTTCTTCGAAACCATTTCGGACCGCAATTCCGATATAAGCCCAAATAAAGACAAATACATATGCGATATCAAAATGGTGGAAACGAATATGTAGTGCGAGTGCTGTTCCAACAGTCATCATGATGACTGCCCACAGGGGGTCACTCAATCCCCATCCATTCCACTGATATAGAGTTAGGACATAACTAATATTCGTAATCGTTGCAACACTGATCCATCCCAAATAAATTGATATTGGTAAGCGACCAGTAAGAAGGTTATCGGATACTGGATAAGTACGATAAAGTAAAATTAGTGTAATTAGGAATGCAATCATCACGACAACCGTAAATAAGAAATATTCATAATGCCATAAATAAATCCATGCCACATTAAAAATGCAACTGATGATAAACAGATTTGAGCGCTTTATATAGGTAGCGTCTATATCTTTACTCTTCTTCCACATGCCTATCAACCAAATGATCATCAATACATAAATAACGGACCAAATTGAAAATACATAGCCGGCCGGTGTAAATAGTACAGGAAGACGATTGGAAATTTCACCAGTTGTTTGATTGTTAATTGGTAAAATATTTGCCAATGCATTGAAAGTAATCACACCAATCAGTGCGATGACCATTAGTGCGAAACGAACCACAGCATTCACCTCCTATATATTAGTATAACGTCAGTCCAAAGCAACAACAAATTTCTATTTACCAAAAATTCCTTTAAAATGAAGTTTAAGAGAGATTGGAGGTCTCTGGATGCACGTTCGTTTAAATGATTTACAAATGAATCAACAATATGAGAACAAGAAAGATTATAAGAAAGAATTAAAACAGCTCCAATACGAAATGTTAAACGTTCAACAATATTTATACAACCAAAAAGTGGGCTTGATTCTGGTTTTTGAAGGAATGGTTGCGGCATATGGAACAGGCTCCGTGGATTATCGTTGAAGCGAATAATAAGAAATATGCACGCACGGTTGTTTTAAAAAGAATTCTGGAACATATTATGCAAGTGTGCATAGAAAAAGGCATACCCATTGCAAAACTACAGAACGATGTTTCGCAAGGCGAAGAAGCATGATATAATAGCGTAGTATTTTCGGAAAATTTAGAAAGACATGGGGGAAAGAAATTGACTACAAAGACGTATGCTGAAGTTTGGGACTTGGACGTTTTTTTTAAGGGAGGAAGCTCATCTCCTGAACTTCGTGAACATCTGGATGCTTTAGCAAGTAAACTTGATACTTTTGAGCAAACTTTATCATCCTTTGTTGTTCCAACAGGGGAATCAGACGCTACTAAAATTTCTTCTATTATTGAAGAAACTAAACAAGTTGCTGAAAATTTAACACAAGCTGGAGCAGTTGTTGGTTGTTATTTAGCTCAAGATACTACTGATAAACATGCGAACTTATTGCAAGGGGAAATCGGCTCTTTAGGTGCTCGTTTTTCTTCATCCATGCTCGTTGTTCAACAACAGTTATCAAAAACTGAGGAAACTGTTTGGACTGCTTTAATGAAGGCCGATCAATTAAAAGAATTTGCTTTTGTTCTAAACGAATGGCGAGATGAAGCGAAGGAATTACTTTCTGAAAAAGAAGAAGATATGATTACCGCTCTTGGGGTGGACGGCTATCATGGATGGGGTCAACTATACGATTTATTGGTTGGTGACGTGAAAGTTCGTGTCACAGTGGACGGAGAAGAAAAAGAGTTCTCTGTAGGACAAGCGAGTAACTTAAGTTCTCATCCGGATGCAAAAGTTCGAAAAGAATCGTTTGAAGCATTAGAACAAGCATGGACAGATAAAGAAGAGTTCTTTGCTAAAACATTGAACCATATGGCTGGATTCCGCTTGGCCGTTTACAAAAAACGTGGCTGGGATTCAATATTAAAAGAACCATTGCAAATAAATCGAATGAAACAGCAAACATTGGATGCTATGTGGGGCGCAATCAGCGCGCATAAAGCTCCATTTGTAGAATATTTAAAGCGTAAGGCTGAGCTGGTAGGAGCAGATGCCATGCATTGGTACGATTTAGACGCGCCAGTAACTGAATCTACTCAGAAAGTGTCATACCAGGAAGGTGCAGAGTTCATTTTAAAACACTTCGGCAAATTCGGTCCGGAGCTTGAGAAATTCTCACGACAGGCATTTGAAGATGAATGGATTGAGGCAGAAGACCGCCCTAATAAACGACCAGGTGGTTTCTGTACTGGTATGCCTCTATCACAGCAGTCCCGTATTTTTATGACATATAGTGGAACGATGTCCAACGTTGCAACATTGGCACATGAACTTGGTCATGCTTTCCATTCATATGCACTTCGTCCTGTACATTGGATGAATCGTCAATATGCAATGGGAGTTGCAGAAACTGCTTCTACATTTGCTGAAATGATTGTAGCTGATGCAGCGGTAAAAGAAGCATCAACAGCTGATGAAAAATTGGCATTGCTTGAAGATAAGATTCAACGAAGTGTCGCATTCTTCATGAACATTCATGCACGATTTTTATTTGAAACTCGTTTTTATGAGGAGCATAAAAAAGGAATTGTTTCTGCTGCACGCTTAAATACATTGATGGAAGAAGCGCAACGTGAAGCATTTGGAGATGGATTGGGTGAAGTTCATCCGCATTTCTGGGCATCAAAACTGCATTTCTATATCACACATGTACCATTCTATAATTTCCCTTACACATTCGGTTATTTATTCAGCTTAAGCATTTATGCGAAAGCAATTGAAGAAGGCTGCAGTTTCGAAGAAAAGTATATCTCACTACTTCAAGATACGGCAATCATGTCTGTTGAAGATTTAGCAATGAAGCATTTAGGAGAAGATATCACTCAACATGCGTTCTGGGAAAAAGGCATAGCACTATGTATTAAAGATGTGGAAGACTTTCTATCGTTAACTTCATCTAAAGGGTGATTTTCAATGATTTTACTGGACGGCCAAACTTGTTTTTTACGAACATTAGAAGAAAATGATGCTTCAGATCTCACCAATCTAGTATTTAAGAACCGACATTATTGGTCAATTTATGAACCAAGGCATCAGGATTCATACTTTACCGTAGCAGTACAAAGAGAAAAGATTCTAGAATCACTTCACCATATGAAGAACCAACGCGAATTCAGCTTCGGCATTTATGATAGACAGTCGAGGGAACTAATTGGTCATATTTCTATGTACAGTATTAAACGCCTACCTTTTTCAAGTGCTTTCATTGGATATTCTATAGATGAATTGAATGTGGGCAAAGGGGTTGCGACAGAGGCGGTTCAGCTTCTGGTCAAGTATGGAATGGAAGTTATAGGGTTACACCGCATTGAAGCATATGTTTCTCCGCGTAATGTTGGTTCAATGCGTGTCTTAGAAAAAGCAAAAATGCAAAAAGAAGGCTTGTTAAGACAGCTACTATTCATTAATGGTGAATGGGAAGATCATTACATTTATGCAATTTTAGAAAATGATTATTGAAAAGGCAAGGCCGCTTGGCGGAAATGGCGTAAAATGATGAATGGCTGGTTTCTCAATTGAGAAACCAGTTTTTTTATGTCGATTTCCCGGGAAATATTAGATATTATAGGTTGATATGTTTACATATTTTCAACTCAATCATATAATAAAATGAAATCCAATAAGAATAGTAGGTTTTAATGTGAAAACAATTCCGAAGCCTCTTGTGATGGCGAATCAATGGACAATTGTCATATCAGTAGTTATTTCGCTTATTACACAATCCGCGTGGATGTTATTGATTCCTTTAGTTTCATGTCTTTTAAGTTTATTTACAGGATTCAATCCTGTTTTAGCCATAGTTAAGAAATTTTTAACTAAGCCAACAAATGAATATGCCCAAGAAGATTATGACCAGCTACAATTTAACCAATGGTTGGCCGTTGGGTTTTTATTAATTGCGACGATTAGTTTCTTTATGAATTGGAGTATTTTGTTTAACATTGCAACTGTTATGGTGGGATTAGCAGCATTGGTAGCTATTATGGGATTTTGTATCGGATGCTTCATTCGTTTCAAATACCAACAATGGAATTATCGACGCAAAAAATCAGCAGAACAGTAAAAAAGAGCCCAACATGAACTGCACCCCAATTGTTAGACACACTAACAATTGGGGTGCAGTTTTTTTATGTTTCTTATTCCACAAGTGTAAGTCTGCCTGTTGCGGGATCAATGACCAAACCGTGAACTGGAAAATCTTTGACCATTAGGGGATGATTTTTTACCATATCCACACTATGTCTGACACTTTCACTCACATCTTCAAAGCCACGCAGCCATTCGTTCAATTCCACACCCGAATAGCTCAGCATATCGATTGTTTCTTGAGCAATTCCCCGATCAATCATTTTCTGCAGCATGACATCTGGTTTGATGGCACTCATCCCACAGTCGTAATGACCGATTATGTAAATTTCTTCTGCATTCAATTCATATACAGCTACAAGTAAACTGCGCATGATGCCACCGAATGGATGGTTAATTACAGCACCGGCGCTTTTTACAATTTTCACATCACCGTTTTTAAAGTTCATTGCCTTCGGTAATAATTCAAATAACCGGGCATCCATACATGTTAAGATAACTATTTTTTTGTCCGGAAATTTTGTTGTAATGAATTCTTCGTATTGTCTTTCAGCTACGAACTTTTGGTTAAAAGAAAGAATTTCGTTTAATAAAGACATTTATCAGTTCCTCCTAAGTAATTTCCTTTCTTATTGTAGATGATTTTTATAGGGATTCGCCACTTTTAAGTCACATTCCTTAAAAACAAGGTAATGTGTACCGATAATCCTTTGTGTAGAATAGAAATATTAACTACACTATAAGGATAAAGAAACATAAAGGATGAAAAACATGAACCATTCATTGCTTGAAGAGGCAGCTAAATTTATTTTTCAATATGGAGAAGAGAATGGACTTTCAATGGAAGTGGTAAATGACCGTCAGCGTTGTGTAGAAAGTGAAATAAGAGCGACTGGAACCTATACACATACACTGGAGGAAATAACGTATGGTGCAAAGCTTGCTTGGCGAAATAGTACGAAATGCATTGGACGGTTGTTTTGGGAAAGTCTCGATGTTTTAGATGCAAGAGATGTGGAGTCGTCTGATGGAGTAGCCGGATATCTTCATCAACATATTCAACACGCAACAAATACAGGTAAAATTAGATCTACGATTACTATTTTTCCGCCACTTAAACAAAATGAACCGCAAAAAGTGCAATTGTGGAGTCATCAGTTGATCCGCTATGCAGGGTACAAATTGGAATCAGGTGATGTTGTAGGTGATCCAGCTTCGATTGAGATAACAAAAATTGCCCAAAATCTTGGTTGGGAAGGTGAGGGCGGTCCGTACGATTTATTGCCCGTGATTTTTCAATGGGATGAAGGGAATCCAATAATGGTTCCATTAAATAAAGAAGAGATACTTGAAGTGGAAATCAATCATCCCGTTCATCAAAACTGGATACCACTTAATCTGAAATGGTATGCGGTGCCAATCATTTCGGATCGATACTTGGAAATTGGCGGATTACGCTATCCCGCTCCTTTTAACGGATGGTATATGGAGACTGAAATCGCAGCAAGAAATTTAGTGGATTCTTATCGTTACAATCGATTGAGAGATGTCGCAGAACAGTTGGAGCTTGATACATCAAGTACGACAACGTTCTGGAGGGACAGAGCCCTAGTGGAACTTCAACATGCAGTGTATGCATCGTATAAAAAGGCTGGAGTCCAGATTGTCGACCATTATACAGCCGCACAGCAATTTCAAACGTTTCGTGATAAAGAAGAAAAGCAACATAGAGAAGTAAAGGGGGATTGGACGTGGCTCATTCCACCGGTGTCGCCGGCATTGACTCCAATCTTTCATCAAGGAATTATGAACGAGGAATTGTCGCCGAACTTTATCAAACAAAAACGACCACCATTATATAAAAAAATGAGCGAGATGACAGAATCATCCCGCTCACAAGGTTGCCCCTATCATTTTTGATTAGCGGGCAACTTTTTGTATTTTATCCATCATCACTAATGAACGACCTGTACCGATTGCTACAGACTCAAGTGGTTGAGGGGCAATATGAACTGGTACGGAAATCTCGTTAGATAACCATTCTTGCATGCCTTTTAATAGGGCACCGCCACCAGTCAATACAACACCTTGGTCAACAATGTCACCAGATAGTTCTGGAGGACAGCTTTCAAGAGTTGCACGAATTGCTTCCAAAATAGAAAGTAACGATTCTTTCAAAGTCTCTTGAACTTCTACAGAACTGATTGTAATAGTTTTTGGAAGGCCTGTCATGACGTCACGGCCACGCACTTCCATTGTTTCCACTGTATGTGGAATCAAGGCGTACCCGACTTCCATTTTAATTCTTTCAGCTGTGCGTTCACCGATTAACACATTGAATTGTTTACGGACAAAATGAATAATGTCTTCATCCATACGGTCTCCCGCAACTTTTACTGTATTTGATGATACAACGCCACCGAATGAAATAATCCCAACTTCAGTGGTTCCCCCACCGATATCAACAATGACACTTGCAATTGGTTCGCTGACAGGCAGGTCTGCGCCAATCGCAGCTGCTACAGGTTCTTCAATCAAATGTACTTCTTTAGCGCCACTATTTTTCACAGCATCATGAATAGCTCGACGTTCCACTGAAGTAGCGCCAGATGGTGTACATACCATAACGTTCGGTTTACGGACAGAGCTGCCCATTTTTTTGCCTACTTTTTTCATGACCATACGCAACATATCTGTCGTTACATCAAAATCAGCAATGACGCCATCTTTCAATGGTCGAATAACTGTAATCGAGCCTGGTGTTTTACCGATCATACTCTTCGCTTCTTCACCAAATGCGACAACTTGTCTAGTTTTTGTATCCACCGCTACTACCGATGGTTCATTTAAAATAATGCCTTTATTTTTTGTATATACAAGGATATTAGCTGTTCCTAAATCAATCCCCAAATCAATACCTGAAAACATGCAGATTCCTCCCTTAAAACGGTTTGCTTCATAAGTATAGAGGATTTTAGTGCATAAACCATATGGTACTTAATGGGAGTTGTCAAATGTTGCAGAATTTCCTGTGACATAAGGTATAGAGAGGAGGGGGGAATTAAGTATCTTGTAGGATTTTGTCACATTATCGTTATACTCGTGTAGTGTAAATGTAAACGAAAAGTTAAATCATAACAAAAAGCAATCGTCTGTGGACGATTGCTTTATATGATTAATACTTTGTATTAGGTTTTGGATCGATTATTTCTGCGTCATGAGAAACTAAAGCTCTACCCAAGAAATGCATAACGAATTGACCAGTTATCCCAATAATAATCATAAAGCCAATAACAATTATAATCCCGAAAGTCATGAGAACTCTCCTTTCTACTAACCTATTTGTTCAATAGTTATCAGTATACAGGAGGAAAGTGCATTCTTGAAGGTATTTTACCAATTGTCGAAAATTGTTCATTAAAACGCCCAGTTACCTGCACGGAATATCGCTTCACGAGAACCGTCTTCCAAAATTCCATCAATGTCCATTTGCTCAGAACCAATCATGAAGTCCACGTGTGTAATGCTTTGGTTTAAGCCGTTCTCAGCGAGTTCTTCTTGAGACATCTTTTTGCCGCCGTCTAAACAGAATGCATAAGCGCTTCCGATTGCAAGGTGGTTTGACGCATTTTCATCATACAGAGTGTTGTAGAAAAGTAATCCAGATTCAGAGATAGGGGAGTGGTGAGGTACCAATGCAACTTCTCCTAAATACTTCGCTCCTTCATCCGTATCCACCAATTGTTGTAATACTTCTTGTCCTTCTGCAGCTTCCACTTTCACAATGCGTCCTTTTTCAAACGTGATTTTGAAATCGTCAATAATGTTTCCACCGTAGCTTAAAGGTTTAGAGCTAACAACAACTCCATCCACACCAGTTTTCAAAGGAACTGTAAATACTTCTTCAGTTGGCATGTTTGCCATGAAAGAATCGCCTTTTTCGTTTACGCTTCCAGCCCCACACCATAAATGGCCTTTAGGAAGTTCAATTGTAAGATCAGTACCCGGTGCAGTGTAGTGTAACTTGTGATATTTTTTTTCGTTTAAATAATCCACTTTTGCATGAAGAGTTTCATCGTGTTTTTTCCATGCTTCGATAGGAGAGTCAACATCTGCACGCACAGCTTTAAAAATTGCTTCCCATAATGCAGAAATTTGCTCATCTTCAGCAACGTCAGGGAACAATTTCGCTGCCCAAGCTTTAGAAGGAGCTGCAATTACTGTCCAACTGATTTTGTCCGATTGAACGTATTGACGATATTTCGATAAAGCGGTTCCAGCAGCTTTTTGGAATGCAGCAATACGGGAAGACTCAATTCCTTTAAGTAAATCAGGGCTTGAAGATATCACATTCATGAACGCTGCACCTTGATCCGCAAGCTGTTCACGTTCTTGAATTTTCCATGCTGGGAATTCCTCGAAAGAAGCACTTGGAGCCATTTCGAATTTTGTGCGGGTAATGACGTCGTCCGTCCAGTCCACATAAACTTGTTTTGCGCCCACTTCATAGGCTGTTTTAGTTAATAAACGTACAAATTCCGGATTATCAATTGATGCTGTAATGTATAAACTTTGTCCAGGCTGAATGTTAACGCCGACTTTGACAGCTAACTCAGCGTACTTCGTTAATTTCTCATTAAATGATGTCATTTCTAAATTCTCCTTTTTCGTCCAGTCTGCTTCTATAGTAGCAATATTCAAAGCAGTAAATCAATTGCAACATTCGTAATAGGAAAGAATAGTTTGGTATTTCGAAAATTTAGTATTGTAATCGCTCTCACAAAAGTTTATATTATAAACAAATGTTTAAAGAGGTGATGTGATGAATGAAAAAGAACAGGCGATTATTGATATGATTCGCCAAAATCCATTTTTGACCCAAAAAGAAATGGCGGAAACATTGAACATTTCAAGACCCGCGTTAGCTAATTTAATTTCAGGATTAATGAAACAAGGAAAGATTGCGGGAAGAGCGTATGTCTTGCATGAAGAACGGGAAATTCATTGTATTGGTGGCGCAAACGTTGACCGTAAATTCCATCTGCAACAAAATGTTCAACTGGGAACATCGAATCCAGCGAATGCGATTGAAAGTGTAGGTGGTGTTTCACGGAATATCGCTGAAAATTTAGGACGCTTAGGACATAAAGTGCGTCTTTTTACAACTGCAGGTAAAGACGCAGATTGGCATACAATCGAAACAGCTTCGCAAAGCTTTATGAACTTGCAATCCATCGAGCAGCTTCCAAATCACACTACGGGTTCTTACTCAGCAATCCTGGATCCGTCAGGGGAGTTGGTTCTGGCTATTGCCAATATGGACGTGTATGAAGAATTGACACCTGCCTATCTACAAACCTATGAAATGCTGTTAAGTGGTTCAACACTTATTGTTATTGACTTAAACTGTCCGAAAGAAACGGTACAGTATATCCAACGATTTGCTTTTGACAATCAAATTCCATTGGCAATAGTGCCTGTTTCCTCACCTAAAATGAATCGCATGCCCGATGAACTACATGGTGTCACTTGGGTCTTATGTAACCTAGATGAAGCCGAAATGTATTTGAAAAAGACGATTAAAACGAATGAGGAATATCATGAAGCGGTAGTGGAACTTTTAGCTAAAGGTGCAAAGTATGCAGTCATTACTACTGGAAGCAATGGAGTTTATTTTGGTTCCGCTGAAGACGGTGTACGTCACATGCCGGCCGTAAAAGCTTCTTCATTAGAAGATGTCACTGGAGCTGGTGATGCCTTTGTTGGGGCAACGCTACATAGTTGGTTGGAAGGTTTATCACTACCTCAATCGATTCAAGCGGGTCTGATGAATGCTTCCAAAACATTAGCATCTCCTTACACGGTAAGAACTGAACTATCAGCAACACGTTTAATACAAGAAATGGAGGAATTATAAATGAAACAATACATATCTTATTCAACCGAGGTAAAAGAAGCACTGGAGACAGGTAAAGCAGTCGTCGCTCTGGAATCGACTATCATTTCTCACGGGATGCCGTACCCACAAAACGTAATTACGGCAAAAGAAGTAGAACAACTGATTCGTGACAATGGAGCAGTACCAGCAACGATTGCCATATTGGACGGTCAAATCAAAATCGGCTTAACTGATGAAGAATTAGAAGTGCTTGGAAACAGTCCAGACGTAGCCAAGGCATCACGTCGTGACTTGCCATACTTATTGGCAACTAAACAAAAAGGTGCAACAACAGTAGCGGCGACCATGATTTGTGCTGATTTAGCAGGTATTCATGTATTCGTTACAGGAGGAATCGGCGGCGTACATCGTGGTGCTGAAACAACGATGGACATTTCAGCAGATTTGGAAGAATTGGCACAAACGAATGTGGCGGTCATTTGTGCAGGTGCAAAATCGATTTTGGATATAGGCCTCACGCTGGAATATTTGGAGACGAAAGGTGTACCAGTTGTTGGGTATCAAACGGATTCTTTACCGGCATTCTATACGCGAACGAGTCCATTTGCAGTGAATTTCCGTGCGGATGATGCACAAACAGTAGCTGAAATGCTGAGAGCAAAATGGACATTGAATCTGAAGGGTGGAGCAGTCATCGCCAATCCAATTCGTGAAGAAGATGCAATGGAAGAGTCCTTTATTACTGAGATTATTGAAAAAGCATTGGCAGAAGCAGACGAAAACGGCATTGCTGGAAAAAACGTCACGCCATTTTTACTTGGAAAAGTGAAAGAATTAACGGAAGGCAAGAGTTTGGAAGCAAATATTGCCTTGGTTAAACATAATGCAGTTGTTGGTACCGGCATTGCCGTAGCGTATCAAAATTTAATGAATGTGTAATTTCCTAGAGAAGCCTTCCTTGCGAAGGCTTTTTTATGTTTAGTGGAAGAAAATGTGTGAAAGGGAATGGAGAGAGTTTGAGAGGGAATACACGGGTGACGACCGACTTTCTACAGGAAGAAACCCATTTGAACCGAAATAAACGACAAATTTTAAATTCCTTCTATTAATTATTTTTTGCAGAAACGCGAACGTCGATTGCTTATACGGAATACGATACATAGATAAACAATAGGAGGTAATGAAATGTATTCGAATCAATACGTCGCCCCTCTTAATCCATGTCTCAGTCGTGCAGAACTGGAACTGCGTAATACGATGCGTTTACTTTGGTCACAGCATGTATACTGGACAAGAGCAGCGGTGATTGCATTGATAAACGATTCACCCAACCTGGATATGGTGCTGGCGCGATTATTACGAAACGCCCCTGAGATGGGAGATGCACTCGTGCCTTATTACGGAAAGGAAGCGGGAGACCGTTACAGTGAGTTGATTAAGGAACATTTGGTACTTGCAGCCGATCTGGTGAAAGCGGCAAAAGCGGGAGATACGAAAAGTTTTGAAACCATTAATAAAAAGTGGTACGCCAATGCAGATGACATTGCTGAATTTTGGAGTATGATCAATCCTTTTATCACAAAACATGAAATGCAGGAAATGATGTATAAACATTTGGAGTTACTAAAAGCAGTAACGACTTATGAGCTTCAAAAAAATTATACAGCTTCAATCAACACATTTGATCTGTACGAATTACAGGCACTCCATATGGCAGACGAAATTTCTGAAGCCATCGTCGCCCAGTTTTCCTGCCCTCCTTGTTATTGATAATGATAAGTCTATGAACACTATTCAAATTTGAATGGTGTTTTTTTATATACTTAAAAGTTTTGTCGATCAGTAATTGAGGAACTTAATAGTACGGAGGGGATGAGCGTGAAGACGGATGTTTTTATCACTGGTGGCGGCATTGGTGGCTTAACGCTTGCTTTGAAGCTAGTGCGTGTAGCGGCTTTCAATAGTTTCTTCCATTCATTCGAAAATATACATCCATTGCCTCAAAAAGAGCAATTGGAGCAATGGCGAACGGACGTTAATTTAACATCATGAGAAGGCAGTTGGTTTGCTGTGCAATTTAAAAAAGACCTCTAGTCAACATGACTAGAGGTTCTTTTACCGGCTAAAAAAGTTCGCTAATTTTTTAAAATAATTATTTACGTAATGAACCTAACTCTGATGCGATGGCTTGCATTTCGCTTGGACTGAATGAATCACGCTTCATGACCATGGCATACAAATAGTGTAAATCTTCATACTGAGAGTCATCAAAATGCTCAGATTTCATGGCATCTACATTGACCATACGAAGTTTTTCTTTTATTTGTTCAATCATGTATTCCACATTTTCTTGTGAAGGTTGAGTCAAGTTCATTTGGGATTCCTGCCTTTCGGACGATATGGTTAATCATTTCATGGGACCGAAAGATTGTCAAATCCAATTCACATATTGTTTTAATAAAGAAAGAGTTGGGTATATTAAAGCACAATGATTATTACTACTTAGGAGGTTTTTATATGAAGGAAAGCAAATTATTTAAAGGCATGGTTGTTGGAGCATTGGCAGGAGCGGGAATCAGTTTATTTGATCGTGCGACACGTGAAGAGGTTAAATATAAATTGAAAACGGTATCTTCTGACGTGAAATATTACTCAAAAAACCGTGATGACCTGATAATGAAATTACAGGAAAAAGCAGAAGTTCTACAGACGGTTTATACTCAGGTATCCCAAGATGCTCAATATTTATCAGGGAAAGTGAAAGAACTGAAAACCTTGACACCACAAGTGAAAACGTTGGTAACAGATACAAAAGAAGCATTCGAACACTCTAAAGAAGAGTACAAAATCATTGTAAAAGACGATGAAGATGAATTCACTATGCCAGTTTTACCTGAGCATGTATACGAAGAGAAATATTTCTCTTAAGGAAGGGAACGATGGCATGGCTAACGAAGATAATCCAATTCAACCTAGAGGCAGTCAAAAACCCAAGTCGTCTGAGAATTTTTTAAGTAAGCTGAAATTAATGCATTTTAAGAAAAAAAATAAAGAACCTAAGCATCCTTTTGATGTCACATCATCAAAAGGATTCTTTCAAGAATTAATTGCTCGCATTCAACATGTGGACGTAACAGGCTTAGGGGCACAACTTGCGTTCTTCTTTTTATTATCGCTATTCCCTTTGCTGATTTTTTTGGTGACCTTGTTGCCGTATTTGAGTTTGCAGGAGGATCAACTCTTTAATATTTTGCGTACATATGCACCTGATGAAGTATACACGCTGATTGATGGCACTTTGAATGAAGTGCTCAATAACCGCAACGGTAGTTTATTATCAATCGGGATTCTTGCTACCATTTGGTCTGCATCGAATGGGATGAACGCATTGATAAAATCATTTAACCGTTCATATGATTTGGTAGAAACAAGACCTTTCTTCATCGCAAGAGGTATATCCGTTATTTTCACTTTATTGCTCATTATGCTATTTGTAATTGCACTTGTATTGCCGGTATTTGGCGAACAAATTGGTACTTTCATATTCTCTTATCTCGGATATGAACAAGGATTTTTGGAAGTATGGAATAATATAAGATGGACCATTCCACCTGTCATGATTTTTATCGTCTTTATGTTGTTATACTGGATTGCCCCAAATCGCAAGTTGTATTTGAAAAGTGTAATTCCTGGCGCAATCTTTGCAACACTAGGATGGATCGTTGTTTCCCTTGGATTCTCATTATATGTTAATAGCCTTGCCAATTACTCAGCTACATATGGAAGTATTGGTGGAATCATAGTGTTGATGATGTGGCTTTATTTTTCCGGAACCATCTTGATAGTTGGGGGACAAATCAATGCCGTGATGCAGGAACGAAAAGAAAAGCTGGCCATGAAAAAAGCAGGAGCTGTCGTATAGACGCTCCTGCTTTTTATATGTTCCGATTCAGTAGACGTAAACTGTTCAAGATTACTAGAATCGTACTGCCCTCATGGCCAATGACCCCCAAAGGTAAATTTATCACTTGAAAGAAATTGCTGATGATTAAAATGACAATAACGGTAATGGAGAAAAATACATTTTGCTTAACAATCCGATTCATTTTACGAGACAAGCGGACAGCATAATTGATTCTAGACAATTCATTTTTCATGAGGACGACATCTGCAGTTTCCAATGCCACATCCGTCCCTTCACCCATAGCAATTCCAATCGTTGCAGTTGCCAAAGCAGGGGCATCATTTATGCCGTCGCCAACCATCCCAACATTTTCGTATTTCAAAAGTAGTTCTTTCATATGGCTCAATTTTGTCTCTGGCAAGCATTCGGCAATGTATTGATCCACGCCAGCTTCTTCAGCAATTACTTTTGCAGTTTGTTCATTGTCGCCTGTCAGCATAATCGTATAGACACCTGATTCACGAAGTAAAGCAATAGCTTCTTTTGCTTCAGGTCGAATTTGGTCTCTTAGTGCAGCAATGGCAATGATCCCATCGTTATCTGCTGCGAATACGACTGTCTTTCCTTGTTCAGTCAATTTAGAAGCTATGCCATCATGAAACGCCATGGCTGCATCTGTTCCTACGTAACTCGGTTTTCCAACTTTCCATTGTGTCGTTCCAATCGTTGCATGTATCCCCCAACCGGGAACATCTTTCATATTCGAAATAGGTGAAGTGACAATCCCTTGATTAACCGCAAATTTAGTAATTGCCTGTGCAAGTGGATGCGTTGATTGCGATTCAATACTTGCCCAGTTTGTCAGAACTGAGGTTTCATCTATGCCTTCACGAACGATGAAATCAGTCACTTCGGGCTTTCCTTGAGAGAGCGTGCCCGTTTTATCAAGTGCAATTGCTTTCATGGAACCCACATTTTCTAAATGAACGCCGCCTTTGAACAATAATCCATTTTTGGCACCATTTGAAATGGCTGAAAGAGTTGCTGGCATAATCGATGCAACGAGTGCACAAGGAGATGCTACTACGAGTAGTACCATCGCCCGGTAAAATGTCGTCGTCCAGTCCCAGCCAATTAGGAAGTGGGGGAGAAACATCATGATGCCTACCGAGATTAGAACAATCTTGACGTACCTGCTCTCAAACTTCTCTATAAATTGTTGCGCCGGTGATTTTTCACTTTGCGCCGATTGCACAAGTTCGATAATTTTTTGTACGAGCGATTCACTGCTTAACTTGTTCATTTCAATTGTCATGACACCATTTAAATTAACAGTACCGGCAAATAAATGGTCGCCTGGTTGTTTTGATACAGGAATGGATTCCCCACTGATTGCAGCTTCATCTACCAAAGTATTACCGCTCACGATAGTGCTATCTACGGGAATGCGTTCACCCGGTTTTACAAGCAGGCGGTTTCCTATTTGCAACTCCTCTACAGCGACACGCTTTGATTGCCCGGTTTCATCCAGCAGCCATGCTTCCTCTGGTTGTAACTTCATTAACGCTGATAATTCGCGTTGGCTTTTATTCATCGTGTAAGTTTCCAAAGCCCCACTTAGTGCAAAAATGAAAATTAGGACAGCACCTTCCGTCCAATAGCCAATAATGGATGAGCCAATTGCGGCAAAAATCATCAGTAATTCAACGTTTAATTCTTTGTTGTGCACTGTGTGTAAAATGCCTTCCTTCGCCTTGGCGTAACCGCCAATTAGAAAAGCGATTAAATAGATAGAAATGGATAAGGAGCTTTCCTCGCCTTTTCCGATCAGCCAAGCGATTACAATTAATACACCTGATAATAGTGCTGAAATCAATTCGGCATGTGGTTTGATGCGACTGAACATTGTCGGTGAAATATTTTTCTCTTTTGCTCTCATTTACATTCCTCCTGATAATGAAAATCAAAATCACAGTCCCTAAAATGTACGAAAAGCTGGCACTCCCAAAGGGAATACCAGCATTTATTAGAATTTTTATTAATTTATAATCATTATAACATAGAAGTTTTTAAACAGGCAATCTATTGAATTACTTATAGACAGGCACACTGTATTGGGCTAATTTTTCAAGAGATGATCTATCTACATCTGCATGTAAGCTATTGCCGTGAGAATCCATTGTAACGACCGCCGTGAAGTCTTCAACGCGCAAATGCCACATCGCTTCAGGGATACCAAATTGCATTAAATCCACGCCCTCAACATCTTTTATACAATCCGCATAGTATTGAGCAGCTCCACCAATTGCATTTAAATATACTCCGCCGTGTTCATTAAGTGCTTCCAGTGTTTTTGGTCCCATGCCGCCTTTACCCATAACCGCACGAATGCCGAATTTTTTCATGATGTCGCCTTGGTAAGGCTCTTCACGAATGGATGTAGTCGGACCAGCCGCTTTAATATGCCATTTGCCTTCGTCATCTTTCAAAACAACCGGACCACAGTGATAAATGATTTGACCATTCAAGTCTATTGGTGCATCATTTTCGGATAAATATTTATGAATCGCGTCACGTCCTGTATACATCATCCCGCTGATTTTTACGACATCTCCGACTTTTAATTGGCGAATCTCTTCTTCGCTGATTGGTGCACGCAGTTCGACAATGCGAGATGTTGCTTCTTCAGCAGATTGATCTGTACCTGAGTCTTTAAACTCAACTTTTTCGCCTTCTTGATATTGCCATTCATTGATTTCACCAGTCGCAGGGTTAATGTTGATCGCCAATCGACGGTAAGCCCAACAGTTGTAAGCTACGGAAACAAAGAAACTTGCCGGAATACGGTGCATGACACCAATCTTACAACCTAGTAAAGTAGCTTCCCCACCAAAGCCCATCGTGCCAATGCCAAGTGTATTCGCTTTTTCTACAATGTATTCTTCAAGTTCAGCGAGTTGCGCGTTTGGGTTCACGTCATCCACAGAGCGGAATAGTTGTTCTTTGGCTAAGTCATATCCGGAAGCACGGTCGCCACCAATTCCTACACCAATGAATCCTGCTGAACAACCTTGACCTTGTGCTTGATAGACCGAGTGAAGAATACATTTGCGAATGCCATCCAGGTCACGTCCTGCTTTACCGATTCCTTCAAGTTGTGCAGGGAGGCTGTACTGAATGTTTTTATTTTCACATCCGCCACCTTTAAGGATAAGCTTCATTTCTATGTAATCTTTTTCCCATTGCTCAAACTTCACAACTGGTACACCTTCGCCCAAGTTATCACCACTGTTTTCACCAGTCAATGAATCTACTGCATTAGGACGCAGTTTACCAGTTTTCGTAGCAGTCACCATCGCACGTTTGATTGCAGCTTTTATTTCAAGTTGGTTAACCCCAATTGGTGTTTTGATTTTAAAAGTAGGCAACCCAGTATCCTGACAGATAGGGGAGACATTTTCGTCAGCCATTTGAATATTGTTGGTGATTGTATCCAAACTCATCGCAGCACGAGTGCCCGCATTTTCTGCCGCCTTAGCTTTTCGGACTGCACGACGCACATCTTTCGGTAAGTTTGTCGACGTTTCTGTAATTAAGTCATATATGCTTTTTTCCAATGTTTCTAAGTACATGTGTGTTGACCCCTCTCATACATTGCTTAGTCATAATTCCACTCTCCATTATACTCTTTTCAGTTGGCTAAAAAAAGGAATGGATGTCGAAAGGAGGAGGAGGGTAAGGAGAAGTTGGATGCGAATGGACAGAAAGAGATTTGGATGGACGTAAAACCATTGCAGAGGGTTATAAACCGCCTCTGACTGGACATAAATCACTTGCGAACCGACAGAAATGGTCTGCAATTAGTCAAAAAACATTTCAGAGCTTAAAATTTCATTCGAACTAACCGCTTTGAACTTTCACGGTTGATTTTACAAAAAAGGAATCTGCGCCCTTTCCGCGGACGAACTGGCAAGCCTCCTCGCTCGTATGAAAAACTTCTGCTCCTGCATCGCTTCGCTAGCTTCGTCGCAAACGAGTTGTGCAAAATCAAATGCACAACTCGTTCACTGCGGGGTCTTTCCAGCCCGTTTTTCCGCAGGAAAGAATAGGTCCAAAATTAATTTGGCCCTATTCTTTGCGACGAGTAACCGCAGGAGCAGATGTTTTTAGCGCAGATTCCTTTACTTTAACAATATGATTAACAGACTCTAGAATACCCTATTAAATAATGTTGTTGATATTATGAAGAGTGCATTTGCGCCTAGCTGGCCGGAAAGAAAGAATATGGTCAAAGGTAGTTTGACTATATTCTTTGCGACGAGTAACCGCAGGAGCAGCACTTTCGAAGAATGAGACCGCAAGTATGTGGTTTTCATACTTGTTGGGCTCATGCGGAACGTGCGGCAAACGCAAATGTACGATAAACAACCACACCATTTAACAGAGCTAAAATAAAATAGAATTTGGAACATAAAAAAGAGAGCACCCATATAAATAGGCACTCTCCATGTGTTCATTCAGGACGGTTTTTAAATTGTTCCATCTTTTCTTCTAAGTCATCCATCATCGCAATCAAGCGATCAATGTCTTCAAGTTCAGTCGTTTCTGGTTCAATTGAATCTAATACTTCTAAGAAAATGTGAAGACGTTCTTTTAAGTATGTGACTTGTTGGTCTTTGTTTGAAATTGACTTGCCCATGTGAGCCACCTCGCTTTACACATACATCGTAGCCCATATGCAATGATTTTTCAACTGTCAGTAGGACTTACGAAATATTTTAATATTAAATGTATTTTGAATATTTACAAAAGTTAATTAACATGTTAAAGTTAATTTACTTCAACAAGAGAGGGGAGGCCGTAGTGAATAGTCGAAACCAATCAATCAGTTAGAAGGAGGGGGTTCGAACATTTCACCGGCACAATAGCCGTGAATCGATATATGGATACTCAATTGGATATTAGTGATATTTAGAAGGCTCAGCCAATCATCTGTTCGCAGATCATCGACTGAGCCTTCATCAATGTCTAAATAAGTTCGAACGTTTCTACGACTTCAATTGATTGGTCTACAGAACGGACCATAGAACAATTTTTCTTCGTCAGAATCATTGCTTTTTCAACTTTCGCTTCCTCGAGTTGACCTCTTAATTTGAAATGGATGTGCACTTTTTCGAGTCGATTTGCTTCTTCAGGGTTGCGCGAAACTTCCAATACTTCAATTTCCATATCCTCAATCGGCATACGCATCTTCTCACATACTTTTCGAAGAACGCCGCCACTACATCCTACAAGGGACGAAACAATTAATTGGTAAGGTCTGAATCCTTTTGTTTCATCTCCTGAAATCGTTAATTTACCAAACTCCAACTCTGTTTCTAATCCATGTTCTGTCATCACATATTTCAACGCGAATCCCTCCTTTATGATAGAATTGTACCGAAACTTGGTTGAAATGAATATAATTTCAACCCGTACGCAGGAGGTCCTTCATGAATCAGTTTACATCCTTAGAAAAAAGAAGATTTTGGATTTTAGTGGTCATTGTTTCGATATCTGGATTCTCGCAAGGAATGCTGTTGCCACTCATATCTGTAATTTTCGAACAAGATGGACTTTCTTCTTCATTGAACGGTTTGAACGCAACAGGGTTATATATCGGAACGCTTTTAATTTCTCCATTTATGGAACAGCCACTTCGAAGATTTGGTTATAAGCCAATAATCCTCATCGGAGGGATGTTGGTTTTTGTATCATTGCTGTTATTTCCACTATGGAAAAGTGTTGTTTTTTGGTTTATTTTGCGATTGTTCATTGGAATAGGAGACCATGCACTTCATTTTTCGACTCAGACATGGATTACAAGCTTTTCGCCACAAGAACGCTTAGGGCGCAATATCGCATTGTACGGACTGTCATTCGGAATTGGTTTCGCAGCAGGTCCTTTATTTTTGCCACTTGTTTATATTTACGAAGGCTTGCCGTTTATCATATCGGGGATTTTATGTATGTCCGCTTGGTCACTCATATTTTTTGTAGATAATGATTTTCCTGGGCATATGCATGAAACATCCACAATGCGAGGGACATGGGCACGTTTTGGGGCAACCATTGGATTTGCTTGGGTAGCTTTTATCCCTCCGTTTAGTTACGGATTTTTGGAGTCCAGCTTACATGCCATTTTCCCAGTCTACGCGTTGCGAAATGATGTCAATGTGTCTATGGTTTCCATTATATTAGCTGCATTTTCAACAGGCGGAATCCTTTCGCAGTTACCATTAGGTGCTCTAAGTGATCGAATCGGCAGAAAGAAAGTCGTATTATTTTCGTTGTTTGGAGGCGCGTTCTCTTTTAGTTTGGCAGCCATGTTAGAGAATAATGTTTGGACACTTATCGGTGCATTTCTACTCGCTGGTTTGTTCGTAGGGTCAACATTTTCTCTTGGGATTTCTTACATGGCGGATTTGACGCCTAAAGCTTTATTGCCATCAGGAAATTTACTATGCGGCATTTTCTTTAGTATCGGCAGCTTGACCGGACCATTTTTGGGCGGTGTGTTTCTGGAATACTTTGAAGACTTCAGTTTTTTATGGCTTATTTCGTTGTTTTTATTGACCTTAAGTTTGTTAAGCTTGTTGAAGCCCAAAAAACAGCATGTCCAATCGAGTTAAGATTCGATGGGACATGCTGTTTTCAGTTATGAGAGGTCGTTATAGATTTTTTTCTTTAAAAGTATCACCGTCTTCAATTGTTCCCGCTTCATATCCTTTTTTGAACCAACGCATGCGTTGCTCAGAAGTACCATGCGTAAAACTTTCCGGTACGACGTATCCTTGCGTTTTCTTTTGAATATTATCATCACCTACTGCACTTGCAGCAGTAATCGCTTCTTCAATATCGCCTACTTCTAAGTAGCCTTGGCCTTCTGCATAATGGGCGAAAACGCCAGCATAATAGTCAGCTTGCAACTCCAGACGTATTAAATATTGATTGAACTCTTCTTCACTCATTTTATTACGAAGTGCCATTACTTCCTTATTTGTACCTAAGAGTGTTTGCACGTGGTGACCAACTTCATGGGCAATAACATAGGCCATTGCAAAGTCACCAGGAGCTTGGAATTTTTTATTCAATTCTTCATAAAAGCTTAAATCAATATAGAGTTTATAATCGCCTGGACAATAAAATGGTCCTACGGCTGAGCCTGCTGCTCCACAAGCGGATTGGACTTGACCGTTATACAAGACCATGACCGGTTCCTGATATTCCGATCCTTTTTCTTTGAAAAGCTCGCTCCATACAGTTTCGGTGTCTGCCAGGACAACTGAAACGAAATCCGCCAGTTCTTTTTCTTGTTCGGTTTCTTCGTATTGACCTGCTTGGTTCGTATCAGTGCCTTGTATATTATTCAAAATATCACCGGGACCACCGCCACCGATTAGCGTCACAATAATGACAATGACAAGACCAATTCCACCGCCGGCAATTCCTATTCCACCAGCACCCATCCCTCTGCGATCTTCTACGTTTGCACTTTGTCCCCGACCTCTCCACTTCATAGCAATTCCTCCGTCTATCCAATTTAGCTTTATATTCGTAGTAACTTATTGTCTTTATTCCCTAGAATTAAAAATAATAATCCTTGATATTAAACAAAAAGAAAAAGCATGCCCAAATTGAGCATGCCAGAAATTTTTATTTATTATGAGGCTATATTAAATGATTCTAGTGTTTATCGTACATTTACTTGAGCCGTTCCGCATGAGCCAACAAGAATGAAAACCACATACTTGTGGGTCTCATTCTTCGAAAGTGTTGCTCCTGCGGTTACTCGTCGCAAAGAATAAGGTCAAACTACCTTTGACCTTACAGACTGTAGACAAACAAAAAAATGAGTGAATATAACTGTATAATATTGAAAAAGAGCCTATGCAAGAAAATGTTGATTTCCATTGCGGCGGACGCGTTTCGCGGGCACGGCTTCAGTCTCCTCGTCACTACGTTCCTGCGGGGTCTTCAGCTCGTGCTATTCCCGCTGAAGTCGCCGCCTCCACTCCAATCAAAAGAAATTGCTTCTGTAAGCGTGTCTCTGCAAAATACTTAAGTTGGGAGGTGGTTGGCTATTTCTGAAGACTCCTGCGGAAAAACGAAACAAGCTAGCCTCCTCGGCTCAGCTGTCTATGACAGCTGAGCCGAGGAGGCTAGCGTTTCGTCCGCGGAAAGCGAAAGAAATAGCCGACCACAATCTTTTTCGATAGAGTGCAAAAAATATGTTCAAACTACCTTTGACCATATTCTTTCTTGCGGAATGGGAGGTGCAAATGCACTCTTTCGTAATATTTAATGATTATTTACGTTCCAACAATGTGACGCTTTCGATTTGAGCTGTTTGTGGGAACATATCGATAGGTTGGATATAGACGATATTGTAAACCTTACGTAACTCGCTTAAATCTTTTGCTAAAGTGGATGGATTACATGACGTATAGACAAATCTTTTCGGTCGCACATTTAAAATAGTGTGCAATAAACTGTCAGCTAAACCGGTCCGAGGTGGATCTACAGTTAGGACATCAGGGGAGAACCCTTCACGGCTCCATTTAGCAAGCCACTCTTCAGCAGTGCCAGTCTCGTAAGTAGCGTGAGTGAATCCATGTTTCTCTGCGTTTTTCTTAGCATCGTAAATACTATCCGCAATGATATCCATTCCTCGTACTTCTTTTGCTTGATCGGCTAACCATAAGCCAATTGTTCCAACGCCACAGTAAGCATCGACAACGGTTTCTTTACCTGTTAATGCTGCAGCCGATTTAATTTCGTTATATAAACGAACGGTTTGAGCGGGATTCAATTGGAAAAATGCTCGTGCAGATAAATCAAATGAAAGTTCACCTAATTCTTCGTGGAGTGTTTTCTTGCCATGAAGAACTATTGTTCGCTCGCCAAAAATTAAGGAAGTTTGCTTCGGATTGACATTTTGGACAATCGAGACAATGGCAGGATCTATGGTCGCCAATTTATCAATGAGTAGTTGACGTTTCGGCATTTCTGCAAGTGTAGTGACAAGTACTAACTGAATTTCACCTGTTTGAATGCCGGTACGGACCACAATTGTTCGTACTAGACCATTGCCGGTTTCACTATCATAAATCGGTATTTTAAGTTTCTCTAGAATTCTTTTTACTGCATTCGTCACAAGTGTTGTATGTGGATGTTGCACGATACACTCATCGATATCCAATAACTGATGTGTACCTTCCGCAAATAGACCAGCTTTTACTTTCTTGCCGTCTTTACGTACTTGGAATTGACTTTTGTTGCGATAATGCCATGGATTTTCCATGCCTATTGTCTGGCGCACTTCGATATCATTGGCAATGTCTTTTACGTATCGTTCAAGTGATTGCACAATCAAATCACGTTTTTCTTTAAGCTGTTGTTCATAAGTCATATGCTGCAATTGACACCCACCGCAGGCTTCATAAACAGGGCAGGGTGCTTCTTGACGGTGAGGTGAGGCCTTACGGATCTTTAGAATGCTTGCTTCAGCAAAATTGCGCCTGACGACTTGTACTTGAGCGGTCACTTCTTCCCCTGGGAGAGCACCTGTAACGAAGACGACATTGCGCTTATAATAGCCAATGCCTTCTCCATTAATGCCAAGGCGTTTGATTGTCAGCGGGAATTTTTGACCGACTTCGATTATGTTTTCTTGTGACAAATGTTTTCACGTCCTTTACTACTGGTTTCTACAGTATATAGGACAGACCAGTTAATGAAAAGACAACGGGAATTCGATGGCTTCATTTACCAATGCGTTTAACGATGAAAATGTATAGCCTTTCGCTTTGGCATCACGAATAAAATCGGGTAAAGCGGCTGCATTATCCGGAGAAACCGTATGCATCAAAATTATGGCACCTGGATGAAGTTGGTTCATTAAATGGTTGTATGCATAAGCCTTTCCTTGTGGACGATCAGCATACCAATCAACGAAAGCGACAGACCAGAACATATGGCGATAGCCGAGCTCGTTCCCATAGGCAAGTAATTTTTCACTGAAAACACCTTCAGGAGGCCGTGCAAAATATGTTCTCTTCACGCCCGTTTTTTCGGCAAGAATCTGATCGAATTTTTCCCATTCTTCTTTCATTCGTGCTTCCGATAAATTAGCCATATTTGGATGGCCATACGAATGATTTCCGATTGTATGGCCTTCCTTCACCATACGTTGGACCAGGTCCGTCGCACTTTCTACATAATGACCTGTCAGAAAAAAAGTGGCAGGTGCTTTTTCTTTTTTCAATGTATCTAAAATAGATGCAGTGTAGCCATTTTCATAACCATTGTCGAACGTAAGGTATAGGATTTTTTCGTCGGGAGACCCTTTGTAGTAAGCTCCATATTTTTTCAAGAGTTCATCAAATGCACTCCCGGCTTGAGCTTGTTCTTCCTGTTTTGATTTTTTGAATCCCCAATTAAGAGATTCGGCATCTACTTGAAATGGATTCAATAAAATGCCCAGAGTTAATATTGCACATGAGGCAATAACGCCTACGGTATGTTTCCACCACATAAAAACGCAACCTTTCTTTTTAAGATAGGTTGCGTTTTCTCTGAAATGTTATGCATAAATATTTTTAAGCGCCTGTTGCAAATCTGGATAAGTGAATTTAAAACCATGGGTTAACAATTTATCGGGAATAACTCTTTGTCCTTCCAAAACAAGTTGACTCTTGTCACCCAGTACAAGTTTCAATGCAAAGGAAGGTACGGGCATCCAATGAGGTCGCTGTAAAACTTTGCCCAAAATTTCCCCAAAATCATTCATTTGTTTCGGATCTGGTGCTGTTACGTTAAAAGGACCTGAAAAATCTTCATTTTCAATTGCATAAAGAATGGCTTTGGCGACGTCAGCTACATGGACCCATGATACCCATTGATGACCAGTTCCGACTTTTCCTCCGACACCCATTTTATAAGGTAATGCCATAAGGGGAAGAGCACCCTGATCTTTACCAAGGATTATGCCAAAACGTCCGCAAGCCACCCGTGTCCCAAATTGCTCCGCTTCCGTTGCTTTACTCTCCCAGTCCTCAACTGTTTTTGCCAGGAAATCCGATCCACGATCAGAAGAATGTTCGGTATATGTTGCATGTTCAGAAGGGGGAAAAATCCCGATTGCGCTTGCATTAATCAAAACGGAAGGCTTTTTCGTCACTTCTTTAAAAATGCGTAGAACTTCTTCTGTTGCTTTCATTCTGCTATCATAAATTTTTTGTTTTTGTTCCGAAGTCCAGCAACCTTCATTAATTGATGCACCGGCTAGATTAATCCAAGCATCCATACCTTCAGCATGTTCTTCAGGTTTAGCGCCATTTGTAAGCCATTTGACCATATGTACCGAGCCGTTGGATTGTTTATCCGAACGCGTTAAAATATACACTTCATGTCCTTTGTCGGTTAGTTGCTTCGTTATCTCCTGTCCGACAAATCCACTTCCTCCAGTAATCGCTATTTTCATTTATCATACTCCTCCTTTATAAAGCTGTTAGATGTATAATACCCTTTGTTCTATAAGTGTACGCAAATGAATGTGCCTCTAATAATGTGTATACTTGTTACATGAGGTGATAGTTGTGACAGTCATTACGAAAATCATGCGTCAAAAAAATAATCCTGAACGTTATAATATTTATATAGAGGAAAAATACGCATTTGCGGTAGATGAATCGCTTCTTATAAAGTACCAATTATCGAAAGGCAAAGTGCTGGAGGATTGGGAAAGAGATGAAATCGTCTATGACGACGAAGTGCGAAAAGCATTTAACAAAGCACTTCAATTCTTGAGTTTCCGTATGCGGAGTGAACACGAAGTTAAGAAGAAACTGCTTGATGCTGAATACGGAGAAGCCGTTGTTCTGGAAGCCATTCAAAAATTGTATCAACTGGATTTTTTGAACGACGAATCCTTTTCTAAAGCTTTGCTGGAAACGCAAAAGAAAACAGGCAAAAAAGGACCACGTGCCATCCAACAGGAACTCAAGAAAAAAGGAATCGATAAATCGTTGCAAGAAGAAGTGCTTGAAACGTATACGGAAGAAGACCAGACTGAAATTGCAAAAGGTCTGGCTGCAAAAATAGCCAACCAGCATTCTTCCAAAACGCCAAGGCAAGTGAAGCAAAAAATTCAAGACACCTTGTTGCGCAAGGGCTATTCATATGCCATTATAAGCAAAGCAATTGAAGATATAGAATTTGAAACAGAACCCGAAGAATGGGAAGAAATGATTGCCGATCAGGGGGATAAAATCTGGCGGAAATTTTCTTCAAAATATACCGGATTTGATCGCAAGCGCAGAGTAAAGCAAGCCTTATATGTAAAAGGTTTTCCTGCAGAACAAATCGAAATGTTTATTGAAAAAAAGGAGCTCGAAGAAGATGGTAACTGAAAAAAAATATAGTCAAATGACTGAGCAGGAATTACGCCAGGCCATTGCCAATTTATTGGAACAGGCACGAAAGGCAAGTCAGCTAGGGCATGTAAATGAATATGCTGTTCTGGAGCGAAAAGCCATTATGGCTCAGGCATATTTAGTCGATCCATCGTCGATCGTACCTGGAGAGATGTACCGTATTGAAGGAGATCCAGGCGTATTTTTCCAAGTTGATTATTTAAAAGGTCGTTTTGCTTGGGGTTACAGACTTGGTGGGGAAAAATTTACTGAAGCATTGCCGATATCCATGCTAAAACCATTGAAGGAGGGAAAATAATATGCATCAGCAAATCGAACAATTAGTTCAGGAACTTGCAGTAAAGAATGAGTCATTATCTGTCGCCAAAGCACGTGTGTGGATTGAATTACTATGGTCAGATTTTGAATCATCTTACGCAAAAGCAGGCTATGACTACAAAGGTACCGAAGTAACTGAGAAAGTAATTCGTCAATGGATTGAAAGCTATGGAGAACGGATTCATGAATTTGCAGGTAACAATCCGAAATATGCTCATTTGCTACAAGTGGACAACGTTTCACAACAATAAGAAAAGATTTGTTAACCGTTATGGTTATCGAATAAGAAAAGTACACGACATCGAGTGTCGTGTACTTTTTAGTTTGAAAGGAAATCCAATTTTTTATGAAGTTTTTCTTCACTGAAAATCCAGCCTGTATAAGAATTAACGATTTCCAGGTCTTCATTTAAATGAGCAACAGCTACGAATGGGTAATAATCATTGCTGCGATAACGCAAATCAATGAGACGCACTTCATGAATGTGATCAAGATCTGTAATTTCCCAACGGTAAATAGGAGAGAATGAGATGAAAGCTTGCAAGTTCTTGTCTTTCAATGCTGCTTTCACAAGGGGAGAATCTGGTATCGTTTTACGGTCAAAGCGATCGTAAATATTGATTGAACGTCCATAAGCTCTACCTACATAGTGATGCGTTTTAGAGATTGCTGCAATACGCCATTGGAAAAAACGAATCGTTGGTGCGATGATGATTTCTTCCGCCGTAGGAATCGTATTTTTGACTGCATGTCTGACTGCATGCTGGACTGCAAACCTAAGAAGGTAATAGACAAAAACAATTGCGTATAGCAACAGCATTGTATATACCGGATTTGCACCGAATGCCCAGAACAACAAGGCGACCACATGCAAACCAAAAATGATGGGATCAAATGTATTGATTACTCCAAGAGCCACCCATTTATTTGAAAATGGACGTAGCGCTTGCGTTCCGTATGAATTGAATATGTCCACAAAAACATGGAGAAATACGGCCAGAAATGTCCATAACCATAAATGTAAAAAGTCTGCACTCGGCATAATTAAATGAAGGACGCCGGAAATCGCCAAAGGCCATAGCAAGACAGCCGGAATGGAATGGGTAATGCCGCGATGATGGCGAATATATACCGCATTATTTCTTAATTTCAGGACCGTATCAAGGTCAGGAGCCTGAGAACCAATAATGGTTCCTGCAATGACGGCTGTGGCGGTCATGGAATGGTTAGCAACCACTGGATCAATCATGGCTAGTCCACCTAAAGCGATTCCCATGACAACATGAGTACCTGTATCCAACTGTATCAACTCCTTTGTATGGAGACTGCCCGAATAATTTTGTTCATCATAAGATATTTTTGTTAAAATAACAAACGGTTAGACTTCCAAGATTGATTTCATTCTACAAATTGGTATACCCGTAATGTAGAACATGTAATCAACAGAATGTAGGTGTAAAGTATGAATGAATTCAACAAAATTGAATTTCGTAGATCGTTAATTGAATGGTATTTAGAAGAAAAAAGAAATCTACCTTGGAGAGAGACATCAGACCCTTACAAAATATGGGTTTCGGAAATCATGCTCCAACAAACAAGGGTGGATACAGTCATACCTTATTACAATCGTTTTATAGAAGCTTTTCCTACAATGGAAGAATTGGCGAATGCTGAAGAAGAAAAAATTCTGAAACAATGGGAAGGTTTAGGCTACTACTCCCGTGTACGGAACTTACAAGCAGGAGTAAAGGAAGTAGTTGAAACTTATAATAGTGTAGTGCCTTCAACAAGAAATGAAATTTCAACACTGAAAGGTGTAGGTCCTTACACGGCTGGTGCCATATTGAGCATTGCTTATGGACGACCTGAACATGCAGTCGACGGGAACGTCATGCGAGTATTATCACGGGTTCTTCTAATAAAAGAAGATATCGCAAAGCCGAAAACGAGAAAAATTTTTGAACAAGCCGTTTCAGAAATCATCGACCCGCAAGATCCATCATCCTTCAATCAGGGATTGATGGAACTGGGCGCAGTGATTTGTACGCCAACATCGCCAAAATGCTTATTGTGTCCAGTTAGAGAAAATTGTGCTGCTTTTTATGCAGGTGAACAAAATGACTTGCCAATAAAAACGAAAAACAAAAAAACGAAAGCACAACATTATGATGTTTATATTGCCCAAAATGAACAAAAACAATTTCTCATGGAAAAAAGACTTGAAACAGGTCTGTTGGCGAACATGTGGCAGTTCCCCATGATTGACCGTGCAAACAAAGATATAGGAACGATTCCACTGTTCCAAGATCGTTATGGCATACATTTTACAAAAGAAATGGATTTAGGTTCTTTTAAACATGTCTTTTCTCATTTAACATGGGAGATGGATAGTTTCGTTGGACATGGAGTCGAAATAAGTCTGACTGAGAGTTGTAAATGGTTATCATTAGAAGAAATTAAAGAAGTACCGATGCCTGTCCCAATGTTGAAAATTTGGCAGGCTTATATGGAGAGGGGAAAACTAAAATGACAACAAACAAAGTGGCGTTAGTTACCGGAAGCAGCAGAGGACTCGGAAAAGCAATTGCGATTGAACTTGCAAAAAATGGATATGATATCGTTGTAAACTATGCACGTAGCAAAACAGCTGCTCTCGAAACAGTGAAAGAAATTGAAGCACTTGGTCAAAAAGCTCTTCTTGTACGCGCAAACGTAGGAGATGTAGAAAAATTAAAAGCAATGTTTGAAACAATTCGTGAAGAGTTTGGCCGTCTGGATGTATTCGTAAGCAATGCAGCTTCTGGAGTTCTGCGACCAGTAATGGAATTGGAAGAATCCCACTGGGACTGGACCATGAATATTAATGCGAAAGCCATGCTATTTGGGGCACAGGAAGCGGCAAAATTAATGGACCGAGGCGGAAAAATCGTTGGAATCAGCTCACTAGGCTCGATTCGTTATTTAGAAAATTACACAACTGTAGGCGTATCAAAAGCCGCGATTGAATCCATTACGCGTTACTTAGCTGTAGAACTTGCGGCAAAAGGGATTGCAGTAAATACTGTTTCCGGTGGAGCGCTTGATACAGATGCATTAAAGCATTTCCCGAATCGCGAAGAACTATTGGATGACGCAAGAAAAAATACACCTGCTGGTCGTATGGTTGAAATCGAAGATATGGTCAAAACAGCCATGTTCTTGATTTCAGATGGCTCGGATATGATTCGCGGTCAAACCATCATTGTGGATGGCGGACGCTCCATCGTAATGTAAAAAAAAAATTGTAAGCATAAGTTTTCTCAACCTGCACACATTAATGAGTATGGAGGTGAAAATTCATGCCAAACAAAAACAACAACCAACCAACCAACGCTGCAGAAGTACGTAGACAAAATCAACAATCTACGACGGGTACTCCAGCTAGCTTCACTACAGAATTCGGTTCTGAAACTGATGTTAACGAAGTAATCCAACGTAATCAACAATCTGCTCAGAAGAAAAACAATGCTTCTGGTCCACAAGCAAACCGCAACAATAATTCAACTAAATAATGGTTATTCACCACTAATCAGCGAGGGCTTAGCCTTCGCTGATTTTTTTTGCTACAGTTTTTGTAAATTGGTTGGTATAATGAGTACACTGCAAGATTTATATATATTGTGCTTTGACGAAAAGGTGGGCTTATCCATGTCAATACCAGCAGAAGGAGAAACGATTCAGATCCACAGCTACAAGCATAACGGCAAAATCCACCGCGTCTGGCAGGAAACAATGGTTCTGAAAGGGACAAGAAATATTGTCATTGGCGCAAACGAACGCACGCTCGTTACCGAGTCAGACGGTCGCACTTGGTTAACACGGGAACCATCGATTTGTTATTTCCATGCTGAACACTGGTTTAATATCATTTGTATGTTGCGCGAAGATGGTGTGTACTATTACTGCAATATTAGTTCACCATTTATCTACGATAACCAATCTTTAAAATACATTGATTACGACTTAGATGTTAAAGTCTTCCCAGATATGACATATACAATTTTGGACGAAGATGAATTTGAAGATCATAAAAAGCAAATGAATTATCCTGAGGTTATTGATACGATCTTACATCGAAATGTGGAAAAACTAATTAGTTGGATTAAACAACGAAAAGGACCATTTGCACCAGATTTTATCGAGGTGTGGACAAACCGTTACCTATTTCACAAGCAACTTCGAATACGTGAGTAAATGATGCCTGTTGAATCCCAACAGGTTTTTCATTTGGAAAGGAAAGTGAACGGATGAGCAGTACAAAAAGATACATGAAGTTTGTTAAACCATATACTTGGCAAATTGTCCTCACGGTTGCCATTGGGATTGTCAAATTTGCCATCCCGTTATTTATTCCATTATTAATTAAAATTGTAATTGACGATATCATCAGTGTAGATACATTGACAGATGCGGAAAAGACGCGGCAGTTATTTTATTGGCTGGGCGGAACTGCACTCGTATTTTTCATTGTAAGACCTCCGATTGAGTATTACCGACAATACTATGCACAACTTGTCAGTAACAAAATTTTGTATGATATAAGACAAGAATTATACGGACACTTGCAACGCCTGAGTTTGCGGTTTTATTCAAACACACGGGTTGGAGAAGTCATCTCCCGTGTAATCAACGACGTTGAACAAACCAAAAACTTTGTCATGATTGGCTTAATGAATTTATGGCTGGATTTAGCCACGATTTTGATTGCTGTTGCGATCATGCTGACAATGGATGTTCCATTAACTCTTGTTACATTACTGGCTTTCCCATTCTATGCGTTCAGTGTGAAATACTTCTTCGGACGATTACGTGACCTGACTAGAAAACGGTCTCAAGCGCTGGCGGGTGTCCAAAGTTATTTGCATGAACGTGTCCAAGGAATGAGCATCATTAAAAGTTTTACTTTGGAAAAACATGAACAGCAAATTTTTGATAAAGCAAATGGCGAGTTTCTCGACAAGGCTGTTGATCATACGAAATGGAATGCGAAAGCTTTTGCTGTAGTCAACACCATTACGGATGTTGCGCCACTTTTGGTTATTGCCTACGCTGGATATCAAGTTATCAATGGAAATTTATCTGTCGGGACAATGGTTGCGTTTATCGCGTATATCGAACGCCTTTATAATCCTTTAAGACGATTGGTCAATTCATCAACCACACTGACGCAAGCGTTTGCTTCAATGGACCGGGTATTCGAACTAATGGATGAAAAATACGATATTGAAGATGGTCCAAATGCGCAGGTTATGCCGACTATAAAAGGGAAACTACAGTTTGATCACGTTTCTTTCAAATACGAGGAAGAAAATAATCTCGTGTTAAATAATATGAATTTCACGGTAGAGCCAGGTCAAACAGCTGCTTTTGTAGGAATGAGCGGAGGTGGGAAGTCGACCATCATCAGTATGATTCCCCGATTTTATGATGCAACAAGCGGTTCGGTCAAAATAGATGACCAGGATATTAAAGATGTAAAAATTCATTCATTACGCGAACAGATTGGAATAGTATTGCAAGATAACATACTGTTCAGCGACTCTGTGAAAGCAAATATACTTATGGGACGTCCAGATGCTACGGAAAACGAAGTAATTGAGGCGGCAAAAGCTGCGAATGCTCATGACTTTATTGTTTCGCTACCCGAAGGTTACGAGACGAAAGTCGGGGAACGTGGAGTCAAGCTGTCGGGAGGACAAAAACAACGTGTTGCCATTGCGCGCGTATTCCTGAAAAATCCTCCGATTTTAGTTTTGGACGAAGCAACTTCTGCGTTGGACTTGGAAAGCGAGTCCTTGATACAGGACTCTTTGGAGCGCTTGGCACATGATCGGACCACGATTATTGTCGCCCATCGCCTTTCGACGATTACTCATGCGGATCAAATCTTTGTTATTGATCATGGCGAACTAAAGGAACAAGGAACGCATGATGAATTAATGAATTCGAAGGGAATATATTACAACTTATTTCAAGTTCAACAACTGGATATAGACTAAAAAGGTTCTCCTGAAAAGGGGAACCTTTTTTTGTTATACAATAGAAGTATGACTTATATAATAAATATTGCAATTATAATTATTATTTGTATAATAAAGAACATATCGAATTTTCTGAAATAATGATACTAATAAAACTATTTATCTCGTATGCTAGGAAAAGGAGGGCCATCATCATGAGTGAACGTAAAGCGATTCTTCAAGTAAGAAGTCTTCAAACATCCTTTTTCACAGATGACGGAGTAATTCCCGCAGTAGACAATATTGATTTTTCCGTACATGAAGGAGAAGTACTCGGTATCGTAGGGGAATCTGGTTGTGGGAAAAGTGTTACTTCTTTATCCATAATGGGGTTAGTTCCAAGTCCGCCAGGTAAAATTACTGGTGGTGAAATTCTTTTCGGCGATAAGGATTTAACTAAATTAAGCGATAAAGAAATGCGTAAAGTCCGCGGCAACGACGTGGCAATGATTTTCCAAGAGCCTATGACATCTTTGAATCCATTGTTCACAATAGGGAATCAATTGAAGGAAGCCATTCTTATCCATAAAAAAGGCTGGTCAAAAAAACAAGCAAATACTCGTGCAATTGAAATGCTTACCCTTGTAGGTCTTCCGCGTGCTGATGAATTGATGAAAGAATATCCGCATCAACTATCAGGTGGGATGAGACAGCGGGTCATGATAGCAATGGCTCTTGTATGCGATCCGAAAGTGTTAATTGCAGATGAACCGACAACTGCACTTGATGTAACTATTCAAGCGCAGATCCTTGCATTGATGAAAGACTTGAATGAACGATTGAATACTGCTGTTTTGTTAATCACACATGATCTTGGGGTTGTTGCAGAGACGTGTGAAAGAGTTGTGGTCATGTATGCCGGCCAAATTGTTGAAGAAGGTCCGGTTCAAACGATTTTTAAAGACCCTCAACATCCATATACAAAAGGATTGTTGCAATCCGTTCCGGATATGCGTTATAAAAAACAACGTTTATATTCGATTCCCGGTAATGTACCAAAACCGGGTACCATAAATACTGGATGTCGCTTTGCTGCACGATGCGAGTTTGCATTTGAAAAGTGCCTGACACACAATCCAGAATTGTATCAAACTGCATCAGTACATAAGACAAGATGCTTCTTGTACGAAGATCAGGAGGTATCCACTCATGACAGAACCCTTGTTGAAAGTTGAAGGACTTAAAAAGTATTTTCCCATACGTAAAGGATTACTCAGTCGTGTGTCTGGGCATGTAAAAGCGGTTGATGATGTTTCGTTTTATGTAAATAAAGGCGAAACTCTTGGAATTGTGGGCGAGTCTGGCTGTGGGAAATCTACTACCGGTCGCATGCTTATGAGATTACTAGAACCGTCAGAGGGAAAAGTAATTTTTGATGGTAAAGAACTGACGAATATATCCGATGATGATATGCGAAAGGCACGCCGGGAAATTCAAATGGTTTTCCAGGATCCATATGCTTCCTTAAATCCTAGGCATACCATTGAGAAGATTTTGGAGGAGCCTCTGATTGTGCACGGAATCGGTGACGCCAAAACCCGCAAAAAGAAAGTCCATGATTTTCTGGAGATTGTTGGGTTAAGCAGTTACCATGCAAAACGCTATCCTCATCAATTCAGTGGTGGACAACGTCAGCGTATCGGCATTGCCCGTGCGCTCATGACGAACCCTAAACTGATCATTGCAGATGAGCCCGTTTCAGCTCTTGACGTGTCCATTCAAGCACAGGTGTTGAACTTGATGCAGGATTTACAAAAAGAATTAAACCTAACTTATATATTTATCGCGCATGATCTAGGGGTTGTTCGTCATATAAGTGATCGAGTAGGGGTTATGTATCTAGGCAAAATGGTCGAGCTTGCTAAAAGTGAGTTGCTTTATGACAAGCCACTTCACCCTTATACACAGGCTTTGTTGTCTGCTGTACCGGTTCCGGATCCGAATTTTGTGCGGGATCAAATGCTTATAAAAGGAGATATTCCTAGTCCGTCAAATCCTCCGTCGGGATGTACTTTCCACACGCGCTGTCCTTTTAAAATGGATGTGTGTACAAAAATCGTACCGAAGTTAGAAGAAGTTGAACCAGGTCATTCTGTTGCCTGCCACCTATACGGTGAACATGCGCAACAATGATAAATAAACAAACAATATGGAGGGGTCAATTTGGGTAAGAAGAAACTGTGGTCACTTGCTTTATTAACAATGCTAGTCCTCTCAACGATTTTAGCGGGCTGTCAAACTGATTCATCAGATGGAAACAGCGGAGACGACGAAAAAGAACCGAAAATTTTAGTATTTGGTCGTGGTGGAGATTCTGTATCTCTAGATCCGGCAACTGTAACTGATGGAGAATCATTTAAAGTAACGCAAAACGTTTTTGAAACACTTGTGAACTTCGGTAAACAAGATACAGAAATCAACCCAGGCCTTGCAAAAGAATGGAAGCCTTCAGAGGATGGCTTAACTTATACATTCCAACTGGAAGAAGGCATTAAGTTCCATGATGGTACTGACTTCAATGCAGAAGCTGTTGTAGCTAACTTTGAGCGTTGGGCAAATGGTTCTGGTGAAGACTTCTATTACTATTCATCAATGTTCGGTGGCTACAAAGGTGATGAAGGACATGTTATCGATTCTGTTACTGCAGATGGAGATTACACAGTCGTGTTCAAATTAAAACGTCCACAAGCACCATTCCTTAAAAACTTAGCAATGAGCCCGTTCGGTATTGCGAGCCCGAAAGCTTTTAAAGAACAAGGAGCAAAATTCGGCGATAATCCAGTAGGTACTGGACCATTCAAATTTGCCGAGTGGAAACGTAATGATTCAATCACAATTGAAAAGAACGAAGATTATTGGGTTAAGGGTCTTCCTAAACTTGATAAAGTAGTTTTCAAAGCAATTCCAGATAACTCAGCTCGTTTGAACGCTTTAAACACAGGTGAAATTGATTTGGCTGATGGTGTAAACCCTGCTGATGGCAAATCTGTTGAAAGCAATTCAGAATTACAATTATTCGAACGTCCATCAATGAACGTTGGTTACTTAGGTTTAACTAGTACACGTCCTCCATTTGATAAAGTGGAAGTACGTCAAGCAATTAACCACGCAATTGACAAACAAGCGATCGTAGATGCATTCTTTGAAGGTCGCGCTGAAGTAGCGAAAAACCCAATGCCTCCAGTAATCAGCGGCTATAATGACGATATTGCTGGATATGATTTCGATCCAGAAAAAGCAAAAGCATTACTAGCTGAAGCTGGTCTTGCAGAAGGCTTTGAAATGGAACTATGGGCAATGCCTGTACCACGTCCATATATGCCAGATGGCCAAAAAGTGGCAGAAGTTATTCAATCAAACTTAGCTGATGTTGGCATCAAAGCGAAAATCGTTACATTCGAGTGGGCAACTTACTTGGAAAAAGCTCGTAACGGAGAAGCAGATGCATTCATGTTAGGTTGGACTGGTGATAATGGTGATGCGGATAACTTCCTATACGTATTACTTGATAAAGACAATATCGGAAGCAACAACTATTCATACTATAGCAACGACGAATTACACGACATCCTAATTGAAGCACAATCAGAAGTTGATGAAGACAAGCGAAATGAACTTTACGGTCAAGCTCAAGAAATCATTTTCGAAGACGCTCCTTGGGTACCGCTTGCTCACTCTACTCCACTTCTTGCAGGTAAAGCGAATCTGGTAGACTTCTTACCACATCCGACTGGTTCTGATAAGTTAGCAGAAGTAGACTTCAAGTAACAAACTGACTGATGGGGAGAAGTCTACGTGATTTCTCCCCATTTTATTTACGAAAACAAATGAAATGAAATTTTGATTACATATCGCATCAGATGGAGAGGTGAAGACAATGCTTCACTATATCGGGAGAAGACTATTGCAATTAATCCCAGTTTTGCTGGGCATGACGTTTGTCGTTTTTATGATTATTCGTGCAATTCCTGGGGACCCAGCACAAGTTATTTTGGGTCAACAAGCGACGAAAGAAGCGATTGAGGCATTACGAGCAAAGCTCGGATTAGACAATCCGTGGTATGTCCAATATTTTGATTATCTAGGTGGATTGTTAAAAGGTGATCTTGGAGAATCTTTACGGACAACTACACCAGTTTCTGAAGAAATTTGGCCGTATCTAGCTGCCACATTCGAATTATCTCTATTTGCGGTTCTTATAGCAGTCATTGTCGGTGTCAATGCAGGTATCATTTCTGCCTGGTTCCAAAACTCGTGGTTTGACTATACAGCTATGATATTAGCGCTAGTTGGCGTGTCCATGCCGATTTTCTGGCTAGGTTTGATGATGCAATATATTTTTGGAATCGAGCTTGGCATTCTTCCAACTACAGGACGTGAAGAAGTCAGAAATCCCATAGAATCAATAACCAATCTTTATGTGTTGGATACTATTCTTCAAGGACGCTTTGATCAATTAGGCATTGTATTGAAACATCTGGTCTTACCAGGGCTAGCCCTGGCGACAATTCCGATGGCAATCATTGCCCGCATGACTCGTTCCAGCATGCTTGATGTAATGAGATCGGATTATGTACGTACTGCACGTGCGAAAGGTCAAAAAATGTTCTGGGTTGTGTACAAGCATGCATTGAAAAATGCAATCATCCCAGTTCTGACAATTATCGGTCTGCAAATGGGATTACTGCTTGGCGGTGCCATATTAACCGAATCCATTTTCGCGTGGCCGGGAGTTGGCCGTTACATTTACGAAGCGATCAATTTCCGTGACTACCCAGTAATCCAATCAGGTATTCTTGTCGTGGCATTTATCTTCGTTATGATTAATTTGTTAATTGATATTCTTTACAGTTTGATTGATCCACGAATTAAATACGATTAAGAAGGAGGAATCTCATAATGGTCGGATTCGCGCCTAAACCATCAGATATAGTAGCACAACAAGATAAAGTAGCGGGCCCTTGGCATGAAGCTTGGCGAAGCTTTAAGAAAAGTAAAGTCGCCGTAGTCGGAGCTGGGATTGTTCTCTTCTTTATCATCGTGGCATTCATAGGACCTTGGATAGCACCACAAGGCATAAACGAGCAAGATTTACCCAATCGATTGCAGGCACCATCTGTTGCTCATTGGTTCGGAACAGATGACATGGGCCGAGATATATTGTCTCGCATTATCCATGGTGCACGCATTTCATTATGGGTTGGATTCTTCTCAGTAATCGGTTCGGTGGTTGCGGGAAGTATTTTAGGAATTGTAGCAGGTTATTACGGTAAATGGGTGGATGCGGTTATTTCCCGCATTTTCGATATCATGCTCGCATTTCCAAGTATCTTACTAGCAATCGCTGTCGTATCGGTATTGGGACCTTCCTTGCAAAATGCATTAATTGCCATTGCCATCATTAACATTCCGAACTTCGGTCGATTGATTCGATCAAAAGTTTTGAGTATTAAGGAAGAAGAGTATATCACTTCTGCAAAAGCAATCGGTATGCAGGATATCCGAATATTATTCTCGCATATTTTACCGAACTCAATGGCTCCAGTTATCGTGCAAGGTACACTTGCCATAGCGACGGCCATTATTGAAGCGGCAGCACTTGGTTTCCTTGGTCTTGGTGCAGAAGCTCCGGCTCCGGAGTGGGGCAAAATGCTGGCAGATTCCAAAATGTATTTAATTAATGCTCCTTGGACCATGATTTTCCCGGGTATCGCCATTATGCTGACGGTATTGGGATTCAATTTAATGGGAGATGGATTGCGTGATGCACTAGATCCACGCATGAAGAACTAGTTAGTTACTGAAGAAGTCATTCCTTTTTAGGGAATGGCTTCTTTTTATGGGATGTAGGGCGGCTGTTGGCTAAGTGGGTTCCGGTTAGTTGGAATAGGGAAAAAATGAAAATTGTCGGCACGAAAAAACAGCCATCTCACTGAAGAGATGACTGCCCTATCAATTAAAATTCATCTTCAAGCTCGACTTTTATTTCTTCACCATGATAATTTTGGTGGGAAATGATAAGCGTGTCTAAGTGTTCCAGTTGTTCTTCATAATCCAAAATTGCAGAAAGTACATGCAGTAAATGATATGAAGAAAAAGACTCTTCTTCTTTGGATAGTGCGATTTCTCTCGCGAATATTTCCATCACTTCATGACGTTGAAGCGTAGCTTCACTGCCGTTCCAAAACGAATGTTCCGGTTTTAACTTGCCTGTATATTTCAGATGAAGCTGTTCATGATACGTCAACAAAAAGTCCAGTCTTTCTTGAATCATCAAACGAAATTGATCGGGGAGATTGGTCAATTCATTTTCATGTAAATGAAGACGTTTCAGAACATCCCAGCTTTTATTAGCGGTTGAAATCATTTGACGATAGACCACAAGTTTTCGGGCTTTCGCACGTTTTTCATTTCGGAAGTAGCTACGTTCTTCTTTATAGAATAAATAAAACTGATCGACTTTTATTAATCGTTCTCGCAACTTTTCAAGTGTTTGTTTTGTGGCATTATGTTCAGAAGCTTGACGTTCTGCTAATCGCGTCCAGCGAATCAACTCATCGGTAGTCGAATGAATCGATTGAAATAACTTGGTTTCATACTTCGGTGGCATGAATACTAAGTTAACCACAAATGCGGCAAGCACACCGACGACAATAGTTGTAAAACGAATTAGGGCAAATGTTATAAAGTCATCGCTCTGTACTTCCATAATCGCAATAATTGTCACAAGCGCAAGTGAAATGGACTTCTCTAACTTTAATTTCAACATAATAGCGATCGTGATAACAGCGGCTAAACCTACGGCTACATAATTGTCGCCAAATAAAAGAGCAAAAATAACTGCAATTCCTGCACCAATAATATTACCTTGAATCTGTTCAATAATTGTTAAATAGGAGCGGTAAATGGAAGGTTGAAGGGCAAATATTGCCGCGATTCCTGCAAAAACAGGAGACGGTAAATGCAATAAATCAGCCATGTAGAGCGCAAAAACGATTGCGACACCTGTTTTAACGATTCGTGCACCAAGTTTCATATATGCTTTATTTCCTTTCCGACTTCTAAAAAAGGCTTAATAAAATGCCTTTCTGAAACTCTTAATTGTCTAGCTTGTTAGACCAGACTGCACCTCCATTTCATACCTTCCAACGAGAAAAGGTTTCCATCGAGTTGTTGCAACACAAGAGTCTGTCTAAATTGGCCTGGATTGCTTTCTGAGTGACAGGCTTTTTGCTACTTTACAGCAGGACAGCTTGTGGGTCAACTGGACTTAGGCCAGTTTTGAAAATGCATAATCCACAGCAATTAACGATTGTTTAACATCTTCTTCTGTATGAGCAGTCGTAAGGAACCAAGCCTCATACTTCGAAGGAGCCAAGTTGATACCCTGTTCCAGCATTAGTTTAAAGAATCGTCCAAAAATCTCGCCATCAGTCGCTTCGGCTTGTTCGTAATTTTCTACTTTCACATCCGTGAAGTAAATAGTCAATGCACCCATTAAACGATTGATTGTGATTGTCACGTTATGTTTAGCGGCTGCTTTCAAAATACCTTCTTCCAACAGTGCACCTAAACGATCCATTTCTTCATATATACCCGGTTGCTTCAGTATTTCTAAACATGCAATTCCAGATAATATAGACGCTGGATTTCCTGCCATAGTTCCCGCTTGATAAGCAGGTCCTAGTGGTGCGACTTGTTCCATAATTTCTTTTCGTCCGCCGTATGCGCCGATTGGCAAGCCACCACCGATGATTTTCCCAAGAGCAGTCAAGTCAGGTGTCAAACCAAGCAAATCTTGTGCACCACCATAGTGGAAACGGAATGCTGTAATTACTTCATCATAAACAATAAGTGCGCCTTTTTGTTTGGCAATATCATGCACGAGAGGTAAAAAGCCTTCTTTCGGCTCGACAATCCCGAAATTACCGACGATAGGTTCAACTAAAATACAAGCAATTTCGTCGCCCCATTTTTCCATCGCTTCTTTATAAGCTTCTGGATCATTAAAAGGAATGGTGATTACTTCTTTTGCGATAGATTTAGGGACACCAGCAGAGTCAGGAGTACCCAGTGTCGCAGGGCCTGATCCGGCAGCTACAAGCACCAAATCCGAATGACCATGGTAACATCCAGCAAATTTCATGATTTTGGTACGTCCTGTATACGCACGTGATACTCGAATCGTCGTCATGACCGCTTCTGTTCCCGAGTTCACAAAACGGACTTTATCCATCCCAGGCATAGCTTCTTTCAGCATTTTTGCGAATTTCACTTCATGAGGAGTAGGTGTACCATACAATAATCCATTTTCAGCTGCCTTAGTAATGGCCTTTGTAATATGTGGATGGGCATGCCCAGTAATGATGGGACCGTAAGCTGCAAGATAGTCAATGTACTTGTTTCCATCTACATCCCAAAAGTATGCTCCTTGTGCTCTTTCCATGACAGTTGGTGAACCGCCACCGACTGCTTTGTATGAACGTGAAGGGCTGTTAACGCCTCCAACGATATGTTGTAATGCTTCTTCATGTAATGCTTCTGACTTAGTTCTATTCATATTTATATCCTCCGTTCCTTTTCTAACATCCTTAATAATAGACAAAAAGGAAGGAGAACGCCAAGAAAATTGAAACTCCTGCCATTCTTAGGTACGATTAAACAAATAGTAAAGTGGAGGGAATGTTCATGACAACACTTGAAGGTATGCAAGCACCAGATTTCACATTACGAAACGAAAAAGGGGAAGAAGTTTCACTGCGAAATTACGCTGGGAATGAATATGTGCTGCTTTATTTTTATCCGAAAGATTCTACTCCAGGGTGCACAACTGAAGCATGTGATTTCAGAGATATGCACGAATCTTTCCGTGATCTGAATGCCGTTATTTTAGGAGTCAGCCCAGACGGGGAACGAGCGCACACAAAGTTCATTGAAAAACACGGATTACCATTTTCATTATTGATTGATGAAGACCATGCAGTTGCAGAGGCGTATGGAGTTTGGGTTCTCAAAAAAATGTTTGGTAAAGAATATATGGGAATCGAACGTTCCACATTCCTAATCGATCCGACGGGAACTGTCGTAAAAGAATGGCGTAAAGTAAAAGTGAAGGGACACGTGGAAGATGCTCTCGTAACTTTGCGTGAATTAGTGAAAGCTAAATGACCAATGTACTTTTTACTTTCCCGGTTAAGGAATATTTGATAGAAGAATTACTCACTGAGTTTCCGAAAGTTGAGTTCATTTTTTCTTCTATTAAAGATGAAAATGTACTTAAACGAGCTGAAATCATTGTGACCTATGGCGAAGATATTTCAAAAGAAACACTTGATCAAGCACTTTCGTTGAAATGGCTCATGGTTGCTTCTGCGGGATTAGAAAAAATGCCGCTTCGTGATATAGCGAAGCGAAACATTTTAGTTACCAATGTCAAAGGAATTCACAAAACACCAATGTCTGAATCCGTCCTAGCACATATACTTGCCCTTAAACGTGCTTTACCGTGGATATATAAAAAACAGGAAAACAGTGAATGGAGTAAGCGCTCAGGGTCTATGGAGCTTTTTGGAAGTACGGCTCTGATAATTGGACCTGGTGCAATCGGCAGTGAAATCGGTCGGTTGTTGCAAGCATTTGGCGTAACGACAATTGGTTGCAATCGCTCTGGGCGAAAGGCACCCAACATGAATGCAATGATTAATTTTGATCAATTAAATGAAGAACTACCCAAAGTTGATATCATCATATCTGTTCTACCAAGCACATCGGAAACAAGGGGTCTTATTACATATAATCATTTCGTATTAATGAAGGAAGATGCAATTTTTATGAATTTTGGTCGTGGCGATCTGATAAAAGAGGAACAACTCATACAAGCAATGAAGGAACGTCAAATTGCTTATGCTGTTCTTGATGTTTTTGAGAGTGAACCACTTGATGCAAGTCATCCGCTTTGGGAAATGGAAGGGGTTATTGTTTCACCTCATGTTTCCAGCCATTCTTCAGAATATGTACCTCGAGCTCTAAAGATTTTCCAGCAGAACCTACATGAATGGATGGAAACGGGATCGAATTTTCAAAATGTCATAGACTTGGAAAAGGGGTATTAACATGAAAATTTATACTAAAACAGGCGACAAAGGGACAACTTCACTTATTTATGGATCGCGAGTTGCGAAGAATGATGCTTTGGTAGAAGCTTATGGTACATGCGACGAAGCGAATTCCATGATAGGAGTTGCCCTCAGTCATATCCAAAATGAGTTTTTTGAAGAAAAAGAGACTGTTTTGCAAGCTTTCCATCAAATCCAAACTACCCTTTTTCATGTGGGAGCGGAACTGGCCACACCTGCTGGAAAAGAAGTGAAATGGAAACTGGAAGATAGTGAAATTACAAAACTTGAAAATTTAATCGATGAATGGGATGCGCAGTTGCCGTCATTACAAAACTTCATTTTGCCTAGCGGCCATCCTGCCGGGGCGACCCTGCATGTAGCTCGCACCATAGTTCGACGCGCTGAGCGTTCTGCGGTCAGTATTGGCGAAAGCGTATCTCCACTCGTTTTAGCTTATTTAAACCGTTTATCTGATTTCTTATTTGTTGCTGCACGCTTCGTTAACTTGCGCCTAGGTCAGAAAGAAAAAGGATTACATGCTGAGTAAGCCTTGATATAATGGGTTTTTGTTGACTTTTTCGTTACTTCTTTCTTATACTAATTGTAACGATTATAAAATAATAATCTTTATGAAGTGAGGTGCATGGCGATGACTGAAATGCATTTACGTGACGCATTGGATAATTTGAAATCAACAGGAGTCCGAATTACACCACAGCGTCATGCGATTTTAGAATTTCTCATCCAATCCATGATTCATCCAACAGCAGATGATATATATAGAGCGCTTGAAGGGAAATTCCCAAACATGAGCGTAGCGACGGTATATAATAATCTTCGTGTTTTTAGAGAAGCCGGATTAGTAAAAGAATTAACGTATGGCGATTCATCGAGTCGGTTTGATTTCGTAACCAATGATCACTATCACATTATTTGTGATAATTGTGGTAAAATTGTTGATTTCCATTATCCAGGTTTAGATGAGGTAGAACAATTAGCTTCTCACGTCACTGGATTCAAAGTAAATTCGCATCGTATGGAGATTTACGGAACATGTCCGACGTGTGAAACATCAGCTATAAAAGTTCAATAGTAAACAAAAAGAGCATTTCCGTGCTCTTTTTTTTGTACAAAAAAAGGGCTAACATTCTATAATGAATGTTAGCCCACTTGGTTATTATCTTTTTCGGTTTAAAGATTCATCAAATTCCTGACCTTCTAAAGTAGAATCTAATGTAAGTGGCTCTTTACAATACATACACATATCAACACGACCTAAAACTTTGGTATACTTTCCGCAGTTAGGGCAGACAACTTGAACTGCTTTCGTTGAAAGCATTCCAATCCATGCGTATACACCTGTGCTGCCTAGTATGGCTAGCAGACCTAATAACATAAACAGAGTCATGATGATTTGATTTTCACGGAAGAAGATGCCAATATACATGATGACAAAACCGATGAAAATCAATGATAATGCAAACGAACGAATTCGATTTATTTTATTTTTATAGGGTTTCATATTGTGTTCCTCCTTAATCATGTTTACTATACCATAATTGGTAGTGTAAATCGTTTGAAGGAATCTCACAACCTTTGTCGAAAAAAGAACATATACCATTTTGATTAATTTATGAGGGGGACTTCCGTTGGAACAAATTCTGCGTCCTATTTATCAGGAAAGAGCGAGCCAACCAAATACGCTCGGCGTCATTTTAGTCGAGAAGAGAGAAAAAGTTAGTCAAATAACGGATACATTCGATACTATTCTTTTAATATTAGCTAAAGATGCAACACAACCTGTATTTACGAAACATTATACATTTAACGATAAAAAAGCAGCGATGCACATTGTTACTGAGAAACAGTTACGGAAATGGTTACTTCTTGGAACTAATAGAAAAATCGTGGACTGGATTTTTTATGGACGTGTCATGTTCGACCGTAATGAATTTGTTCATGAATTGAAAACTGAGTTAAAAGATTTTCCCTTTTATGGACGTAAAATTAAAATGGGAATTGAATTTGCAAAACTTTTGCGTCGTTATTTAGAAGGAAAAGTGTTCTTTGAACAAAAAAACTACATGGATGCATACAATCATATTGTGGATTCCTTGCACCATCTTGCACGACTGGCTGTTTTTGAAAACGGCATGCATCCTGAAGTAACTGTTTGGTCGCAGGTCAAAATAATTGAACCCTCCATCTATAAACTATATGAAGAATTGCTATCAAGCGAAGAACCAATCGATAAAAGATTGGAGCTATTGTTCTTAGCGAGTGAGTTTATGATCCATTCAAGAACCAAAGATGGGTCACGTCATATATTAGAAGTTATGAGCCAAAAAGATCATTGGACGATTCAAGAATTGCACGAACAAGAAGAGCTTAGAAACTATTCGGTCGACCTGGAAGTCTTTATTGAATTTCTTGTAGAGAAGGGATACATCCACGTAGAACGAATAGAGACGAAGAGTGATAAAATCTTTCACCGCTACTATAAAGTTGAACAAATTGATGAGGAAACACCACAGTAAATAAGGCGCTTGAAAAAGCGTCTTATTTTTTTCTTGACGTTTGTATAAAAGCCTGTATATAATAGTAAACGTCGCTGAGCAACACAGCATGAAAAAATAGATTTAAAAAGTGCTTGACTCTCCTACTTTAAAGTGCTAAATTAGAGAAGTCGCCAAAACGAGTGACACAATGAACCTTGAAAACTGAACAGCAAAACGTCAACAATAAAGCGGAACACACTTCGGTGTGGGAAGCAAAAACTTGAACTTAATTGTTCATTTTAAAACGTCATTAATTTGACGCCAGCAACAAAGTCGAGCTAATCGACTCACCTATTATGGAGAGTTTGATCCTGGCTCAGGACGAACGCTGGCGGCGTGCCTAATACATGCAAGTCGAGCGGAATGATGAAGAAGCTTGCTTC